>JBBRJI010000070.1:0-13961 GCA_038219625.1 Pirellulales bacterium
TGCATCGCTGACCGCTCTCCGTCCGATTTACTCGGGCGGAAGCAACGTTTGAGGACGTTGCTTCCGCCGGACGAGCGGGCTGTTGATTTAATAGGTTTCGCCGAAATAGGGCAACTTTGGAAACCCGAAGCGTGAGCGAGTGGACGCATTTCGTCCCTCACTCACGTGTCGGGTTACTAAATCGACAAGTCGCGAGTCCGACGGAGAGCGATCACTCTGCGAACTTTTCGCGTTGGTAGCTGACAGATGCTGCCCCGCCGGTTGAAAACCGACGGAAGCAAAAGGAATCGTTTTGCCTGTCTGTTCCATCAGGCGAAGTGGAAGGAAAGATGCGCAATCCAATTGCTCCCGCTATAGCAAAAGGGAACGGAGGTTTGGAAGCCCAATTGTAGTACGCGAAAACGCATCCGTCGTGGACAAGCCCGAACGGATGGGCTAGCGATATTGCCAAACTCTATTGATGTTCAGAACAAATAAGACTCGATAAAAATCAGAAAGAAATATCGAAAATGCTAATTGTCAGACAACTCACACAGCGCCCGGCACAACACGGAAAATCTCAATCTCCCTGGCTAGTCACAACCCGCACTCGATCGTACCAACCGAGCAAGCAGACTTCGCCGATGTTAGCCCAATGGGCATTTTTGTCCCAGAGGGAAAGACTGCTATTTGGACATAACGGATCGTCCGAGTTTGGATTGCGGGGAACGCGTTGCTCCATCGACGGGTCCGTCCAGACCGCTTCGCATTCGTCGCACAGAACGCAGCCTGTCAACCGCTGATCCTGGACGCAGACACGGATTCGGCACAAGCCATCGCCGCAGACGGGACACGATTCGACGTAGATTAGTGGTGTATTCATGATAGACGATACGGTGGTGACCACCGAGTCACATTTAGAAAGGAAATGCGGTGGTCACGTTTTCACCGCGAACAACCAATCGAATCTTTTTGGTGGATGGATTTTTTTTCCGTCTGCCAGCTTCGCCGCCGATAAATCCAATGGCTTTTTCGAATGTCACTTCGTAAACCATAGAGCCATTATCTTCCTTTTTTGTTGTTCCCTCTGCCCCTTTTTTGGCACGTTGGTAAGCATCGTCGATGGTTACCAAAAACGCCTTCATCCCACCATCGAAGACACCGTGCGAACCGGGTCGATTGGGTTGGTCCTCAAGGTGCCGTGCAATGTGTTTGAGTCGATGCCCTTCTTCAGAACCAGGGCCATAAACAAGGCCCGCTGGCGATTTGTAGCGATTTCGGCTGACTTCGGAAAGGAAACCATAGAGTGGGGCGGAATCTTTAGCTTCGTCGGCAACCTTCTTGGGTTTTGCAAGCGTGTCTTTTGTCGATGTTCGGCTGGCTTCGCTTTTTTTGGGCGACTTTTTAGCGCTCGGTTTTTCGTCTCCGACCATGCTTGCCACGCTCGGCAAGCCCCAGCCGAACCATTGATTCAGTCTAGGCTGCAAGACGACGTAGGCGATCACGATGCCCACGATCACGACCGCCCATTTCGTAGGTATCATGCGTAGTGCACTTGCTGCCGTCTCTTTTTTGGGTCGTGTCGACATATTCAGTGGAATTGGGACTGTATTCAGGGAAATCGACGAAAATGTGATGACAGTGTACGCGAATCAGCTTGATCCGTCGACTTGCCGACCGCGACGACGCCGATGCTTGGACGTTCTCCGAGGATCACTACCAACAACCGGTCTATCGATTCGCTCGAAGTCATGTGGACTTCGGGCTGGCCGGAATGGGTTAATGGGATAAACTGTGCAAATCCTGAATCGACTGTATTAACGAAACAGGCGATTCAGGCATTTCGTACACGTTTCGCCCTTTTGCCTTTTGAAGCTGATCCATGGCCCCTGCAAAAACCGCCATTTCCCCTACCCGCGCCGAAGACTACCCAGAGTGGTACCAACAGGTAATCAAGGGAGCCGACCTCGCGGAAAACTCAGCCGTGCGTGGTTGCATGGTCATCAAGCCCTGGGGCTACGCTATTTGGGAAAATATGCAGCGAGTTCTAGACCAGATGTTCAAGGACACAGGTCACCAAAACGCCTATTTCCCACTCTTTATCCCGATGAGCTTTCTGGAAAAGGAAGCCAAGCACGTCGAGGGATTCGCCAAGGAATGCGCCGTCGTCACGCACCATCGGCTTGAGCCAGATGGCAAGGGTGGACTGCGGCCAGCCGGCTTGCTCGAAGAACCACTCATCGTACGACCGACAAGCGAGACCATCATCGGCGCTACCTATGCCAAATGGGTGCAGTCGTATCGCGATTTGCCGATTCTGATCAATCAATGGGCCAACGTCGTTCGATGGGAGATGCGAACACGCTTGTTCTTGCGAACGACCGAGTTTCTTTGGCAAGAGGGGCACACGGTGCACGCGACAGCCGAAGAAGCCATGGAGGAGACCAGTAAAATGCTTGAGGTCTACGCCGACTTTGTCGAAAACTACATGGCCGTCCCGGTTATCAAAGGGGAAAAGACCGCTGGCGAACGTTTCCCGGGTGCTGTCACCACCCTATCCATCGAAGCCATGATGCAAGACCGTAAGGCGTTGCAAGCGGGCACATCGCACTTCCTCGGCCAAAATTTTTCTAAGGCTCAAGAGATCAAGTTCCAGGATAAGAACGGCGAGATTTCCTATGCATGGACGACTTCCTGGGGAGTCTCCACACGTTTGGTCGGTGCGTTGATCATGACCCATTCGGATGATGATGGACTGGTACTCCCGCCGCGCTTGGCACCCTCTCAAATCGTCATTATTCCCATCTATCGCGATGAGACCCAGAAGTCCGAAGTGCTCGAGTACTGCAAGTCGCTCAAAAAAGAATTGGCCTCCCAAATGTACTCGGATCAAAAGATTCGGGTCGATATCGACGACCGAGACATGCGTGGCGGCGACAAGAAATGGTACCACATCAAACGCGGAGTTCCGGTTCGAGTCGAAGTGGGCCCAAAGGACATTGCCAACGGGGCCGCGTTTGTTGGGCGACGCGATACCAACCAAAGCCAATCCATGCCGCGCGCCGAACTGGTAAGCGGCATTGCAAAATTGCTTCAAGAGATGCAGGACAATCTCTTCCAGCGAGCTCTCGCCATGCAAAAGGCGAACACGGTCGAGCTGAAATCCGAAGCAGAATTTCGAAACTTCTTCCAGCTCGACGACGAACAAGGGCGATCAACGGGTGGTGGATTTGCCAAGTGTTGGTTTGCCAGCGAAGAAGCTGTTAAGCCGTTACTCGACGAACTCAAAGTGACTATCCGCTGTATCGCGTTGGATGCGGTCCCAGGGGAAGGGACTTGTTTTGTAACCGGCCAACCGACGACGACCCAAGCCATCTTCGCCAAGTCGTACTAAGGCGAGCGGCATCTTGAAATCTACCTGTAAATGGGGTGGCACGCTCTGAGGTATTGGGTGGCACGCTCTGAGGTACGAAGGGCGTGGTGAATCGCTAGAGACATTTGCCACAGTTCCCACGCCCATCGCTATCGCGCTATCGCTCTGAGCGTGCCACCCGGCCCCCTGGTAAATTCCAGTCTGCCACTCGACTAAGTGTGGCCGCGCCGTGCGAAACATTGTCGCCTTTTGCTCCGCAAAAGTGCGTTAGCGCAACGCACTTTCGCGGGAGCGAAAGGCGACAATAATAAAATCACCGCGCTGCAATGCAGTTTTGTAGCGGTTTGAGAATGCTCTCGACGATGTAGTTGTCCATCAACTCTCGCAGCAACTGCTCCAAACGCATGACTTCGGTTTTGAAGTCCTCATCTGGCCCCAGCGAATCAAAGCGACGTACAGTGATGTACGCACTCAGCAAATCTTCGCTGTATTCACCCGATTTGGCTTGGAATACCGTTGTTCGAGTTTCGAAATGAATGCGAGCATGCGTTCGAAAAACGTCGTCGAGGGACATCTGAATCACAGGCTCGTAACTCATAAGCTGCGAACCGGTTCGCTGAGCCATCGCGTCAAAACCCATCGGCAGACCAATTGCGTCGGCCAAGATTTGATTGTGATTACCGCGGCAGGCGTAGTCGAATCCGTACATCAAACCAATCGACTCGCAGTCCAGCTTGCTGATGGCCATGGTGTGAGGTACGACATCCAGCACTTCGCAATGCTGAGACATGGCTTCCTCCAGCGAGTTCGGATTGACGATTCCGCTGCACATTCGGCGCGGTTCCGCAGCGATCCAGCGGTAGGCTCCGTGTTCCTTGTCCTCTTCTAGAATGAACTCGCCCCGTTCGCGTTGGTAAAAGTGACGCAACTTTGGGTATCTTCTTTGCATTTGCTCGAAGAAATGGAGCACCGTCTCGCGTTGGTTCGGAAGATCCATTTCCGTATGCAGATGCATATTGATATAGAAATCATCACTAAGTGAACTGTAGGGATTCATCACGTTGTTGTTTCCTCGCAACCTAGGGTGTTGTCCATCCATTTTCAGCCACGCTGTTCGGGCTCAAGTATATGGGGACTCCCAAATGTTTCAAAGGCTTGACAGATCAATGACCAAAGAATCGCTAGCGACCAAGATTTGACTTGGTGTATGTCGAGGCAATTTTGCTGTCGCCGCCGCCAACCCCAATGGGTCCGACTCACCCGCCAATGGGTTGATATGCGTCAATATCAAGCGTGAAATGCCGGCTTTAGAAGCATTCTCCAAAACAGCACTCGTCCAGCTATGTCCAGTTTTGATTGCCAAATCGATCCAGTCGTCGGAAAAATTACATTCGTGAATCAGCCAGTCGACACCTTGGATCTCATTCCAGTATGCGGCCTGCGGTGACGCGGTAGTATCGGTAATATAGGCAAGCGACAGGCTCGGCCAATCCATTCGATAACCCACACTGCCTCCAGGATGTTCTAGCGGAAACCACCGGCACGTCGCGCCGTTCAAAGCAAATTCCGAGCCCAAGTCCTCGATCGCGTGCCACTGAATGGGTGGCAAGACAGGAAAAAGCAGTTCGTGAAAAAGGTGGTTTTGAACGGCTTCGATCTTTGCCCGCTCCCCATAAACATGGATTTTTTGGAGCGGCGTCACGGCCAAAAAGTCCAGAAAAAACGTCAAGCCGAACACGTGGTCCAGGTGGCAGTGGCTCAGGAGTACAGAAATTTCCTCTTGGTCGATCAGCTTCTCCATTCGAAAGAGTCCGCTGCCCGCATCGAGCATGAGGCTAGCTTCCGGAATGAAATAACAACTGGTGTGACGCGTTGCACTGGGATGGTAACCAGCCGTTCCTAAGCAGTGCAGTTTCATGCGTTGTCAGTTCCGCAGCTTTAAACGGGCAATCGAACAATGGGTAATCCGTGTTGGCTATCATAACGCATTGTGAGGCAATTGGGGCGAGTGCACCCCTGGCTAAGAGCGATCACTTGGCGTTTGTGTCTCGAATTGGATGGGGTATAACTTCCACATGGCAAATACAACCAAAATTAGGATCGTTGGTGTCAGCGACGATGGAGCTGAGGGATTGACCAAGCAAGCGGCGGATTGCATCCAATCGGCCAGCGTACTCGTAGGCTCCCCTGGGCTCTTAGCCAAATTCCCCAATTTCACTGGCCGCAAGGAAATCATTGGTTCGGATCTGGACCGACTTGCCAATTCATTGGACCTGTCCGACAGCCCCACGGTTGTATTGGCAAGTGGCGATCCCTTGTTCTACGGAACCGCCAGGTTTCTTTGCGACCGGCTCGGCAAAGACCGCTTTGATGTGCTGCCACATGTCAGCAGCATGCAATTGGCGTTTGCTCGCGTCAAGGAAAGCTGGGACGAAGCATACCTGACCAATCTAGCTTCGCAACCGCTCGAACGGGTAGTCGAACGCATTCGATCGGCTGAAAAGGTGGGGGTCTTTACGTCCGAGGAGGTGCCACCGGCAAGACTTGCGGAGGAGCTGCTCTCCAAAGGCATTTCGTATTTTACCGTTTATGTTTGCGAAAACTTGGGTTCCCCTGACGAAAGGGTGACACGGAGCGCGTTGGAGGACATTGTCAATCAACGCTTCGCTCCTTTAAACGTGATGGTTATGGTCAGGCAAACTGGTGTACCGGACAAGCAGTCGGAATCCGACAACCGGCGGTTGTTTGGCAATCCCGATGAGTTGTTTCGACAAAGCAAGCCGAAACGAGGCCTGTTAACTCCAAACGAAGTCCGTTCCATCGCATTGGGCGAAATGAATCTACGATCCACCTCGATCGTGTGGGACATCGGTGCAGGGAGTGGTTCAATGGCCATCGAAGCTGCCCAAATCGCCCGGAACGGAAAAGCGTATGCCATCGAGATGGATGCCGAAGACTTTAACTTGTTGGTGGAAAATGCGAATCAGTTTGGAGTCACCAATCTCGTCCCCGTCCTAGGCGAAGCCCCCAAAGCCTGGGAATCGTTACCGGACCCCGAGGCCATTTTCGTCGGTGGCACAGGCAGGGCCGTTACCGAACTGGTTTCGCACGCTTGGCCAAGACTGCAGCCGGGAGGGTGCCTAATAGCCAACATGATGAGCATGGATTACGTCGTCGCCTTGCAGCAATTGTTTGTCTCCAAAATGGGAATTGAGCCAATGCTTTGGATGGTTCAAATCTCAAGGGGGAATTATCAGTTGGACAAGTTGCGATTGGAGTCATGCAATCCGACATTTTTGCTCAAGGCGGTCAAGCCAATGGAGGTTTGGCGATGACGCAGCACAGCGATCGTTTGGATGTGATTGTCGTAGGCGCTCATCCAGACGATGTGGAGATCGCATGTGGCGGAACCATTGCGGCGCTAGTCGAACAAGGCTACCGCGTTGGAATCATCGATCTAACAGACGGTGAGCCAACGCCATTGAGTCCGTCCCCAGATGTGCGACGGGCAGAAGCCACAGCCGCCGCCAACATTTTGGGGGTCCATGTTCGCAAGATTTTGGACTTCACGAATCGGCGATTGATGGATGGTTTTGAGGAACGCGTTGCGCTAGCAAAAGAGTTCCGGCGTTATCGTCCTAGGATGGTGATCGGCTTTGGCAACAAGACACCCATGGCATCACCCGACCACTACCAAGCCATGCAAATAACGGACGCTGCGGTTTTCTATTCCCGGCTAACCAAATGGGATGAGGTGTTTGAAGGGCTGCCAGTTCATACCATCGAACGGCAGTTGTACTTTCGGTTGCAATTCGAACCGGCGGCCATCGTTGGTTTTGAAAATCAAATAACCGTTGATATCAGTAAGACCCTTGAGAAAAAAATTGCCAGCATCGCTTGTTACGCCACTCAATTTCCTCCGGCCAGAGCGCATGTGTACGATCGAGTTCGAGGATTGGCAATAGCCGCCGGGGCGGCTGCCGGTTGCTCGGCAGGTGAAGTCTTCGCCTGCACGCGCCCGCCTGCGGCGCTCGATCTGTACGAAGCCGTTGGGCTTCGTAAGTAGCGCTTTTCTGCATGCCCCTGGCTTCACGCCAGGGGTTATGACCATCTATTCTAGAGATATGGTAAAGATCCCCCGAGTAAAACTCGGGGGCATTTCACCAACCCTTTGTGATGGGGCATTTCTCGGTTGCGGATGCTAGCAGCATCCGCCACGAAATTTCTTAAATCGCGGTGCAAAGCCCATACGGATGAGCCAGATTTATGCGACAATAAGGTTCCATTCCCTGTTCGTACCTGCATTAATTCCCTCCTGGTTTCGAATTGAGACCCAATCATGTTGTGTTGCCCCTCTCGTTCAATGAAGTCGATACTTTGGACTTTGATGGTTTTCCTTGGTCCGCAGTGGCTCAAAGCTGATACCAACCAAGATGCCGCCCAAATTCTCAAAAAGACCGGCGTGTCAGGTGGATTCTTTGTTCATCTGGGGGTCGGAACAGGCGAGCTGACGGCTGCCCTTCGGCAGGGAGAAGGGATCCAAGTACAAGGTCTTGATCGTGACGCCGCAACCGTGCAAAAGGCCCGTGAACGCATTCGTGCCATGGGGATTTATGGCGATGTTGCAGTCGACCAGCTCGATGGTTCGCAACTCCCGTATATCGATAATTTGGTTAACTTGTTGGTCATCGAAGACCAAAGCAATATTTCAGAGGAAGAAGTGCTGCGCGTGCTGGTCCCCAACGGAGTCGCTTATCGCAAAGAAGCGGCTGGGAAATGGACCAAGACAGTAAAGCCTCGCCCAAGCAACATCGACGAATGGTCGCACTACCTTCACGATGCAAGCGGGAACTCAGTCGCCCACGACGATGTGGTGGCCCCACCTCGGCATCTGCAATGGGTCGGAAGCCCGAGATACTCGCGCCATCACGATCGCATGGCCAGCATGAGCGCTTTGGTTTCGACAGGCGGCCGCATGTTTTACATCATGGACGAAGGAAGCCGCATTTCCATTCAGCTTCCATCGAAATGGAAACTAATCGCTCGTGACGCCTTCAACGGAACCGTTTTGTGGAAGCGAGATATCGAGGATTGGCAGAGTCATCTTTGGCCTCTCAAGAGCGGGCCGACCCAACTCTCGCGACGTTTGGTTTCCACCGACGACACTGTCTATGCCACGCTGGGAACCGACGCTGCCTTGTCGGCGATCGACGCTGCTACAGGTAAGACAAAACAGACGTACGCGGGGACCGATGGCACGGAAGAAATCGTCAATACCCAAGGGATTTTGTTTCTCGTGGTGAGGAAAGGCAAAGCCGAACTCGCGGACTACGCTCCGCTGAACGGAACCGTAGGCGACCAGGCCCTGGCTCGCGAAATGTTTTGGAACGAAGATCCTCGCATTCTCATGGCGGTTGACGCAGCGTCAGGAAAAACGCTTTGGGCCAAGCAAACGAAAATCTCACCGCTTACACTGGCTGCCGATGCTTCGCGGGTCTACTTCCACGATGGTGAGAAGTTGATCAGTGTCGAACATCGATCCGGCAAAGTCGCTTGGGAAACCCAGCCGGTGAGTCGTCGCAATCAGTTCACCTTTAACTTTGGTCCTCGACTAGTTGTACACGATGAAGTCGTACTCTATGCCGGTGGCGACGGCAAAATGATCAGCGTCGCCAAAGAGGACGGCAAAGCATTGTGGAATGCAGTCCATCCCAACTCGGGTTACCAGTCTCCTCAGGACTTGTTGGTAATGGATGGACTGGTCTGGGTTGCTCCGACAACGTCGGGCAAGGACACGGGCGTTTACACCGGTCGCGATCCCAAGACGGGCGAGGTCAAAAAGGAGTTCGCTCCTGATGTAGACACCTACTGGTTTCATCATCGATGCTACATTGCCAAAGCAACGGACAATTTTTTGATTCCGTCGCGAACGGGTACGGAGTTTGTTAGCCCCGACAACAAACACTGGGATATCAACCATTGGGTGCGCGGCGGATGTTTGTATGGAATCATGCCGTGCAATGGCTTGACCTACGCTCCGCCTCACAATTGCGCATGCTACCCAGAAGCGAAGTTATTTGGCTTCAACGCACTCGCGCCACTCGCGCCCACTCGCCCGCTGCCTAAGACTGTCTCCGAAGAAGGCCGATTGCAAAAAGGACCAGCCTTCTTGAAGCCTCTGGACGACG
This sequence comes from Pirellulales bacterium, assembly GCA_038219625.1. Lineage (GTDB taxonomy): Bacteria > Planctomycetota > Planctomycetia > Pirellulales > Pirellulaceae > JBKCUI01. The sequence goes on from JBBRJI010000070.1 coordinate 9,541, forward strand.
TAGCTAACGCAAAACGAGGAGACTGGCCAACCTTTCGCCACGACGCGTCGCGCAGCGGATCCGCTTCGGAATTGATTCCTCCTGCCGTCGAGAAAAAGTGGACGGTCGATCTTGGTGGACGATTAACTTCACCGGTGATCGCTAACGGAACGGTATACGTGGCCAAAATGGATGCCCACACGTTGTTTGCGTTCGACGAAACGAGCGGCAAGGAACGCTGGTCGTTCACTGCGGGGGCACGAATCGACTCACCTCCATCGGTTCACCGGGGCAAGGTTGTGTTCGGAGGAACGGACGGATGGGTTTACTGTTTGCAAGCATCGGACGGGCAATTAGCTTGGCGTTATCGGGCCGCCCCTATGGACCGCCGAACGATGGCCTACGAACAATTGGAATCGCTCTGGCCAGTGCACGGTAGCGTCTTGATACAAGAAGATATTGTGAATTGCGTCTCTGGACGATCGAACTTCCTCGATGGGGGACTTCGAATGATTCAGATAGAGCTAGCAACCGGCAAGAAGTTGACGGAAAACATCATCGATGAAACCAATCCGGAAACCGGCAACAACATTCAGGAGAAGATCAAAGTATTGCAAATGCCGGTGGGCTTGCCCGACATCCTTTCGTCGGATGGCAAGTTCATGTACATGAAGTCGCAGAAGTTTGACTTGGAAGGAAACCGGCTTGAGATCGGTCCGAATTCAGGTGATTTTGCGGCCCAAGCTTCGGTTCAGCGAGGTGATAGCGCTCACTTGTTTGCACCGATGGGCTTCCTTGATGACTCTTGGTTCCATCGATCGTATTGGGTGCTGGGACAGAGCTTTGCAGGCGGACATGCGGGATACTACCAGGCAGGCAAATTTGCGCCGTCAGGACGCTTGATGGTCAATGGCAATGGGTACGTATACGGATATGGACGCAAGCCAGAATACTTGCGTTGGACAACAACCATGGAGCACCAGTTGTTCAAGGCGGATCCTAACCCACCAGAAATCCCTGCCGACTTCAATAAAGCTGTCAATGCCGCCAGCCCAGGCTCCTACGCTCAGTTTCCGAAATCGGCGAGTCTGAATCCAGCCGGGAAACCCATCACGATAGAAGCTTGGGTGACGGCCACGAAGCCGAACGGAGTCATCGCTGCCCGGGGTGGACCAGCCGAAGGATTTGCCTTGATCTTGGAAGAAGGCAGACCAGCGTTTCTCGTCCGGTCCGAGAACAAACTTACCAGCGTCAAAGGACCTAGACGCGTGGTGGGAGGTTGGCATCACATCGTGGGTGTACTCACGCAGGACAAGCAGATGCGGCTGTTCGTCGACGGCGAGCGAGTAGCAGAAGAGGTGGCAACAGGGCTTCTCACCAAAGACCCCGCCCAGGGACTGGAAATCGGTGCGGATGCAGGGTCTGCCGTGGGAGAGTATGAAACCCCTCATTCTTTTGCAGGAATCATCGATGAAGTTCGATTGTATTTGAATGCCACAGACGATGCAGCCATCGCGGAACGTTTCAAGAATGGTTCGGAGTTGGGAAATGATCCTCGACTTGTGGTCCCCTTCGACGATGGTACGGCACGCGATTTCTCCACTTACCGAAACAACGGTACGTTGGACGGAGGGGCTCTGGTCGAAGGGAAAATTGGCAATGCGATTCAGTTCACGGCCAAGAATGGAGCAGTGGCTAAGAGAAATGGTGCGGCAAAAAATGCAGTAGCAGACAAGGCCGCGACAGCGCCAAAAGCAGGCAACAGCCTCGTCAAGCCGAAGTGGGCCAACGACGTGCCAATCTATGTTCGCGCAATGGTGCTGGCGGGTAATAAACTCTTCATCGCAGGACCGCTTGACATGATTGACGAAGAAGCAACTTTCAAGCAATTGTCCGAGAAGGATGAAGGGGTTCAGAAATTGCTTGCCGATCAAGACCAAGCCTTGGAGGGCAAGATTAGTGGGCTCCTGTTGTCCGTGAATTGCGACAGTGGCTTAGTGGAACAGAGTATTGAATTGGGAACGCTGCCCGCCTGGGACGGAATGTCCGGTGCAAGCGGCAAGTTGTTCCTTTCAACAACAGACGGCAGACTGATGTGCTTTGGTAAGTGATTGGGCAACAAACCTACGACAGCCTGTCAGCTTTTCTCCTCTTGAAACAAACCAATTCTGAAACTTGCAAAATCTTCTTGGAAACATAAATGATCCAATATCGAATATGCCTTCGAACTAGCATCGCAATGGTGATGGCACTCAGTGCGACCATCGCGATCGCGTGCAACGTCCCTGTCTTCCGTTACGCATTGGAGCGTTGGCGTCCAGACCATTGCCAAGTGATCGTCTTTCATGACGGGAAACTCTCAGACGTTCAAGAAAAACTCGTGCATTCCTTGGAAAAGGAGCCCATCGACAAAGGTGGTTCTGCCAATGCCGAAATCGTCCAGAGCCAGATCGGTAAGGACGAGGATAAAAGGAGGAACGAACTTTGGGCAACGCTTCGCGATCAACCCCAGGTAACGTTGCCGTACGTAGTGATTCGGACTTCGCTTGGCAGCGGTGAACTGGTAAATCATTGGCGTGGCCCGCTTGAGGAAGCACCGAAAGCGAACTTATTTCATTCGCCGGTCCGGCGAGAATTGTCCCGTCGATTGCTGGCTGGCGATTCGGTGGTGTGGCTCATGTTGAAGTCAAACGACGCCAAGAAAGATCAAGCCATTCGCGATTTGTTGAGCGTTGAACTGGATCGTTTGAGCAAGAAGCTGCAACTGCCCGATGGAATCGGCTTGCCTGGCTCGGAACTCTACGCGGAAGTCCCTTTATTTCTCAAGTTTACGATGCTTGAACTGGATCCCAAGGACCCCCAGGAACAGTTGTTGACGAAACTCATGACAGGTTTTGCATCCGATGCTCAAAACGAACCATTGCTTGCACCGGTGTTCGGGCGGGGGCGAGCGTTGGAAGTGATACCGGCCAGGCAAATGAATGAGGGACTAATCGAAGACTTGACCATGTTCCTTTGTGGGGCTTGCTCTTGCCAAGTCAAAGAACGCAACCCTGGCTTCGATTTGTTGCTCTCGACCGACTGGAATAAAGAACTTTACGGCGAGGACGGTGAAACGCCACCGCCGGTGACAACCTTGGAGCGGGCTCCTTCGAAGCCCACACTTTTGACCATTCCTCCAGGCAGGAAGAAGTAACGATGACTTGCATGGAGTTTCTGGTATGAATCGTCAGACAGTCGTTTTGTTGGGTTCGGTGGTTGTTTTCCTTGCGTTGATGTTCTTGATGAGCAGTTCAACACCGAAGCGACCATCGGGGCCATCGGGTAATGATCTTAGCGGCGAGGCGGAACCGCTGGTACTGTTCTGTGCGGCCAGCAATCGAGCCGTGATGGAGTCGATAAAGGCTCAATACGAAAAGGAGTTTCATCGATCCATCCAAATTCAATACGGTGCATCGCAGACCCTTCTTGCGGCCATCGAAGTCAGCAAGACGGGAGATCTTTTCCTACCCGCAGACGATAGTTTCATAGAAATGGGGAGCCAGAAAGGCTTACTTAGCGAAGTGCTTCCATTGGCCACCATGCGCGGAGTCGTCGCAGTACAGCGAGGCAACCCTAAAGGAATTCGAGCCTTTTCCGATCTAATGCGTGCTGACATTCGAGTGGTGCAGGCCAGCACAGACGCATCTGCGATTGGTAAACGCACGCGCGAGGCCTTGATTGAAAATAAGCATTGGGAACGCCTTGTGTCCGCTACGCTTGCCTTCCAAACGACGGTTAACGACGTGGCCAACGACTTGGTGGTCGAATCCGCAGATGCTGGCATCGTCTACGACGCACTATTAAAATCCTATCCTAAACTGGAATCGATTGAACTACCGGAATTGAGTGGAATTGTCTCACAAGTTTCGTTGGCGGTGATTTCCGGTTCCAAGCAACCGCAAGCAGCCCTTCATTTCGCACGCTACGTGGCTGCCCGAGATCGTGGGCTAAAGCACTATACCGATCAGGGATTTCGCGTGGCAAACGGCGATGTTTGGAGCGATGTGCCCGAGTTGTCTATTTTCGCAGGTTCCATGCTTCGGCCCGCCATCGAGGAGACGCTGGTTGCCTTCGAGCAACGTGAGGGGGTACTAGTCTCTCGTGTCTACAACGGTTGCGGAATATTAGTGGCCCAAATGAAAGCGGGACAGCATCCCGATGCCTATTTTGCTTGCGACACGGAATTCATGAATCAAGTCCCCGACCTTTTTCCAAAGCCCATAGACGTCTCGATGAATGAGTTGGTCATCTTGGTACAAAAAGGAAATCCACTGGACATTCAGACACTGCGTGACGTTGCGAGGAAAGGGATTAGAGTCGGAGTTGGGCATGAGAAGCAGTGTGCGATGGGATGGCTCACACAGAACACGCTTCACGAAGGGGGGGTTCAAAAAGAGGTC
>JBBRJI010000071.1:0-13869 GCA_038219625.1 Pirellulales bacterium
TTGTCGTAGACGTAACCATAGTTTGCTTTTTGCTTTGAGCTACGTGTTTCGCTTACGCAATCTCGTTTGCAAGTACACAATCGTAGATGTAAGCTGTTCGGAAGTCATTCGACTTAATTCTTCGTCTGAAGCGATTGAATCACCCAATAACTCTTGATAAGCTTTGACTCGTCCAACGGATTCTCCTTCTTCACGCCCTTGTTGTCGTCCTTCTTGTCTCGCATCGATCAAATTGGATTGAATATCCAAGCTGGCCTTTTCTCTTGCATCGTACATCTGCTTTTCCTCCGTTATCTCTCGAATTGCATTCAACTCACCTGTCGCTCGAAGAAACTCCAATCCTGGGAGTAACTCGCGTAACTCTTCAACCGTGTGTTCGCTAGCATTCTTAATCCAATAAGACCATTGTTCAAGGACGCTCGCTCCACGAACTTCACCCAAAACTCTATTGTACTTCGCAAGTTCGACCGTGTGAATCTCGATCGAGTCTTCCAAAACCATGCCGCTCTCCCGTTCAACCAGCTGAAACTGGTGATGCAGCTGCTCGTCCTCCCACAGATTCCGCATCAACAAGCAGATCGAATAGGTCGCCATAGCCCTGACCAGCCCGAAGCTGGTCAGTGTACGCCTCGCATGCGTAAAAGACCGCTCGCTTCGCGAAACTCGAGTGAACTACTATTTGGACCTCAATCACAAAAACCCGACCGATTGAGTCCGTCGCCTTCACGTCGACACAGACCAACTTGTACGTCTCAAAATCCTTGTAGCCGAACGGATTGAGGTACTCGACCGAGACGACTGGACGAGGCAACTGCAAAACGGCATTGAGCAAGCTAATAAGGCAAATCTCATTGCCCGGTTTGCCGAAGATCTTGCGAAACGCAAAATCAATCCATGCTCGAATTCCAATCTTCATCGACATCGTTTATCCATCAACCGTCCAAGCCCGAAGTCCCAAAACCAATTCGATTTATTCTAGCAGAATGAGCCCTTAGAGAATCGACGCGGATAAGTTACCAATTGTCGTTGGCCATCATGCCTAACACCGGTGCAAATTGCGATGCATCCCCTTTTGACATCAAAATGGTGTGTCCCCCTTGTGTCCGTGTGTGCCGCTACGTCGTAAGTATACCTAATTTGGTTCCCATCCGCTTTGGTAAGCAATTTTTCACGACCGGCCGAGTCGTGCGCGTAACTCTTAGTATTGTTCAACTGGTTGGTCTCCGTCAACACCCGATCGAACGAATCGTAAGTCCACTGGGTCTTGTTGTTGTCCGGATCGCTACCGAGAGTGATGACCACCCGTTGTCGACCGAGCGCATCGTATTGGAATCGAGTTTCGCGTGTGTTGAAGGTCGGATCGTGGCTGGCTGCAAAGATCTGCTGTTTGCGCAATTGGCCGTTGGCATCGTACTCGAACTGGGTGATCGATTCGGATGGATCTTTGGTCTTAACGGTTCGACCAGCCGCATCGATCCACTGCACGGAAATTCCGCCACTTCGATCGCGCGTAGTGATGGTACGGTATGCATTTTCGACACCGTAGGTTATCAGTGTTTCCATCGCGTTAGTCTCAGTAGCCTGTCCAGGATCTTTGATAGAAACTCTGCATCGTATTGAATGGAATTCTACGCTATGATCTGGAGCTGCCGGTTGTGGAGAATTGTCACAGCAATTCTCAGCTTGTCGTAGTGGTAGCGGCCATGGAACGCTTCGTGGATGGGTTTCAATCGCTCCAATCCAGAGTAGCGGGCCACGGCAGCAATCGTTTCGAGGTCGATGGTCGACAGCCAAGGTTGCGGCTCGGTGATCAGATTGTCTTGCAAGTATTGCGTCAAATACCCATAGACCGTCGACGTGGCTCGCGACATCCGCTCTGCTATTTGGTCCACGCTTAGACCCTGCAAGAAGAGAGCCGAGGCCGTCTGAAAGCATTCATTCTCGGGAGAAACGCGATGTTGAGACGGTTGGGACCAATCGGTTGCACCTGCGGTTGTCGATTCCTGAATAGAATGCGATGTTATCAGTTCGATCAACTGCGGCCCCAAGTCCTGCGACTTCCTTTCTCCAAAACCGTGCACCCCCAGTAGCTGTTGCAGGTCTCTGGGTTTACGACGGGCTAGGTCTCTCAAACTAGTGTCGCCACACAAGATGAATGCGGGAACTTGACGCGAAAGTGACACGTTGCGACGCCAGATACGCAACTGCTCAAAAAGAGTCCGATCGACACCCTCCCACGAATCGACGAGCGCCGTGTGTGTTGGCTGATCCGAACTCCTAAGGGCACGGGATAGCTGAGGCTCAAGCTTGCCACGCAGCACCCCGTAACCCGTTTGAGTTACTTTCAAGACCGAGTACTCTCCGGGCGTTCGCAAGAGGTACGCTTGCGAGATCAATTGTTCGATCCAATCGCGAATGTCCCCTTGCCTAAACTCCTTGAGCAGTCCAAAGGTCGTCAACTGGTCATGCCCACGATTTAGCACTTCGGCAGAACGTGAACCGGACAGGATTTTGGCAATATGCGCTGCACCGAAGTTTTGGCCTGCTTTCACGACGCACGACAAAATCTTTTGACCCACGACCAACGAGTCCGTCATCGCTTGAAAGTGCCCCATGCACACGTCACAGGCACCACAACGTTCACGAGTCCAGACCTGTCCGAAGTGTTCGCACAAGAGTTGATGTCGGCATCGGTTCGAAACACAAAAAGCGTGAATGTCGGCTAATGAAACCTCTGCTGCTGCTTTCCCGGATTCGTTGAGGCCGTCTAGGATGCGTCGCCAAATGGCCGCATCATTTACCGAATACAACAGCCAACACTCGGCCTCCATCCGATCGCGTCCGGCTCGTCCAGACTCCTGCTGGTAGTTGGATAGCGACTTAGGCATCCCGGCGTGGATCACGAATCGAATATCGGATTTGTCGATGCCCATACCAAATGCAATCGTAGCAACCAAAATTCGCATTTCGTCATTGATAAAGGCTTCCTGGCGCTTCGTGCGTTCCTGATCGCTCAGACCGGCATGGTACGCCGTGCTCGCGTGCCCCAATTTGTTCAACTCGTCCGCGATGGATTCCGTTTCATCGCGACTGATGCAATAGATCAATCCGGATTCATTCGGGTGCTTTTCGAGAATTGAAGCGATTTGATTGAGGGCGTTTTGTTTCTTGACAACGTGATAACGCAAATTGGGCCGAAAGAAATCCCCGACTAAGACTTGAGGATCTCGCATATGCAACGTGTCGGTAATTTCAGTACGAACCCGAAGATTTGCCGTTGCAGTGAACGCGTGGATCGGAGTCGTAGGAAACCGACTGCGCAACGTTGCGAGTTCTCGATACTCTGGCCGGAAGTCGTGCCCCCAAGCGCTGATGCAATGCGCTTCGTCGATCGCGAAATAGCCGATATCCAGTTTGGCGAAATAGTCCAGGGCCTGCGGTCTCAACAACGATTCCGGCGCCATGTAGAGCAATCGCAATTCTCGCCGGGCGATCTTGGCGAACACCAACCGTTTCGTATCCGCCGACATCCCACTGTGAACGGCTGCTGCAGCAATGCCGCATTCGAGCAATCCGTCGACTTGATCTTTCATCAATGCGACCAGCGGACAAACGACGATGACCAGCCCGCTACTGCTCAATGCTGGGATCTGGTAGCAAAGAGATTTTCCACCGCCCGTTGGCAACACCGTGAGCGAGTCACGACCTTGCAAAATGGCCGACAGGGCTTCCGCCTGCAACGGCAGGAATTCGTCGTAACCCCAATATCGCTTTAGGTTTGCGCTCTGCTCGGAAAGGTCTCGCATGACGTCGGACACTCTTTTTCCATGGTTTTTGGTTTGCGTACAACGGCGAAAGCGATGAGCTCCTGAGACGTATTTTGGTCTCAATGCATCTGGGTTACAATCCTACGCATCAGTAGATTGGGCCACTTCTTTCGATGGAAAACGCCATGCCAAACACAACCGCTGTCTATACGATTGGCCATTCCAACCATTCCGAACAGCATTTTTTAGACTTGCTGACCAAACACGGCATTGAAGTGCTTGCGGACGTGCGGTCGCAACCCTTTTCGAAGTATACACCTCATTTTAATCGTGAGTACTTGCAGGGGACCCTTCGAGACTACCGCATGAAGTATTTGTTCATGGGTGATCAACTTGGTGGGCGCCCCGAGGGTGACGAGTTTTACGATGCGGAAGGTTACGTACTCTACTATCGACTGGCCGAAGCCGAAGCTTTTCTCAAAGGAATCGAACGGATCCAATCAGGGATTCAGAGTTATCGAGTAGCTATGATGTGTAGCGAGGAGGACCCATCGATTTGTCATCGGCATCGATTGATCGCCAAAGTGTTGAATGCGAGGGGTGTTCCGATCCAGCATATACGCGATGATGGCCGTTTGGATACTTTCGAGCAAGTAGAACCCGCGTTTCAGCAGTTGATGCTCTTTGGAGAACTGGAGACAGACGAATGGAAATCTTTACTATCGGTTTTACCAAAACCAGCGCCAGAGAATTCTTTGGAAAACTAAAGAAATCAGGTATAGAACGTCTCGTTGACGTCCGCCTGAACAACACGTCGCAGTTAGCGTCCTTTGCCAAACGGGACGACCTCGAGTTTTTTTTAGAAATGCTCTGCTCGGCTCGTTACGTCCACGAACCGATATTGGCACCGACTCAAGAGATGCTTGACGCTTACAAAAAAGCCAAAGGTGCTTGGACGGAATATGAAAATCGATTCCTGGCTTTGATGGCTGAGCGAAAGATTGAAACGCAGCTTCAGCAGACGGACTTCGCACAAAGCCGCAGTGTTTTATTGTGTAGCGAAGACACACCCGATCAGTGTCATCGCCGCTTAGTGGTCGAATACCTGCAGACCAAGTGGCCCGAGGTATCAGCCGTTCACCTCTAATCGCAACATCGAATCGAGACTCCGCATCGTGCAATTGTTGATCAACCATTTGACGCGTATGCAACCGGGATATATTTGCGCGGCAGGGATTGAGCTCAAAACAGGCTTGCACGTTCGCCCGGTGGTGGCGGGTGGCTTGACAACCTCTCTGCTGACTACCAATGGAGGTCCTATCCAGCTTGGTGCTACGATAGATCTTGGACCTACGAAGTTCGTTGGCAAGACACCGGAAATCGAGGATCGCGAATTCGACCTGAGCTCAATTCAAGTCGTAGAACCAGTCAATCGTGCGAAAATGATTGAACGCTGCGCAGAGGTTGCAAAAACAAAATTGACTGAAATTTTTACGATGGAGATATCCAAGAATGGTTCTACGTACGCATTGACCGCGCATGCCGGACTCTATTCGCTCGGCTGTTACTGGGCGATTTCGCCGAGGCTAGAAATCCTGACGGACTTCGCTGGTCAGACCCAGCGGCTAAAGCTTGTTTGGCGAGAAGAGGATCAAGAACTATCGGTTGGGGTCGCAGATATCCGTTTCTATGAGGCCGATCACCGTTCGCTGCATCGCGATCGTGTTGCGGAAGCGCAGGCGTGGCTTGCGAACTCAGCTTACGTGCTATTAAGCCTAGGATTATCGCGTCCGTACCGCCGAAGCGAAAAGGAGCAATCGCTCCATTGGCTGCAAGTCAACAACATCCATTGGGGCTAGCTACTTCTCAAAACGCCGACGGTGGTAGAGTTTTAAGCCGGCTAACGCGTGGTAGGTACCACCGCATTCCAAGTCGATCCCTTCACCCGCTTTGAGCATGGCGCATAAACGGAATGCCGCGCGTTCCATCCATGGCTTGGCGAGCTCGGTCTCGTCCAATGCATAGGACAAGAATTCAAACGTATGTCCTGTCGCGCTGATGCCGGTGCTTAGGTCGCTACTGTTTCCTGGTCGAGAAGTGTAGTTGGTGGAAAAGGAACCATCGGAGTTTTGAAATTTACGGGCGCTTTCGACCGAGGTTTCGACTACTTTCCTGGCCATTCCCCAACCCTCGTCAAAAATCCCTTTGAGTCGTTTCCGATATCGGACAGCGTGAGCCAGGCCCATCAGTCGGTGCATCCCACCGCAGGCACTTTCCGATAGATCTTGTTGAGCTTCAAAGCGAACGAGCGGTTCGAGAGTCCAAGTGTTCCCGTCGCTGGCTTGCCAGTCTGTTTCATTGGGAAAGAAATTGGTGAGTGCAATCAGCGTCCACGAATATTCCTTGAACGGATTCTTTGGCACATCCCATTGGGCCTGACGAGCCCAATCCTCGAGCGTGAGCGGTTGGTCCTGGATGGTTACTTTTCTATCGAGCGTGAGCGGTATCTGGGAAAAGTACCCGAGCCATTGGTCGGTGTGGCCTTGTCCGATATAGCTACCAGCCTCAACCCTAGCTAGGACGCCTGGCCGTTTGGTGGAGGGTAGGACTGGTCCAGCAGAGATCTCCCAGCCGTTCATGGCCCCACCTGATAGGAGGAAGTCAATTGCAAGGACGGATTTGCCATCGACTACCAACGGGAGTTGGTCGCCGTAGGCCACGGCACCGTGGACGACTTGCCATGCGGCGTTTCGTTCTGCCGAGAGTTCGCGCTTATCCAGGTTGCTTTGAAGCGTCTCGACGATCCGTTCCTGCAACGATTCGGATGGGATCGCTTCGGATGCACCGACAGTTCGATTAAGACTATCCGAGAGCGGTTCGGACAACTTCACGTTTGGCGTGCAACCACAACACGTTATGGTTCCAAGGAGGATTGCTAGGTAGTGAAGACGGGAGCGGAGGGACAATGATTTATGCATGCTTTACTGCCGTCGATCTTCCGCTTGAACGACCGCCAACGTTGATTCGAACAGTTCGGATGAAATTTTGAATTGAGGTGTATCGGAGCGGAAGCGTTTGCAATGCTCCGTGATGAGTCGATACAAAAATCGGAACAGATTGCGAGGAGTCTGTAGCGATTGCAATGCGGTGATGAAACGCGATTCGGAAAGTTCGGATTCAAACAGTTCTTGGGGACTTGGTCGTGCGCCGGCATTGGCACAGGCGCGCATGCGGGCGGCCAAAAGGTCGTAAAGAGCTTCGCCAGTCCAATCGAACGACGCAACGACGTTTTGCTTGTCTAGCCGTGCGCGTTCATGGAATTCACGAGACTCCCGGTCGATGAAATACTGAAGTTCACTGGGCAACAGCAATTTGATACCGAGGTCATCGTGTTTGAGCAGTTTATTGTCGAGCAGTGGCCAAACCAATTGCTTCATCCGTTCTGGGTGGCCGTTGACCAGATCGGGTTCGTCGACTCGATCGACGATTACGATCATGCCTGGGAAGCCCAGCGATCGGAGCAGCAATTGCATTTTTTCCAGCAGAGCATAGCGGTCGTCGGAGCGTTGCGAATGCGGTAGTGGTTGTTCATCGAGTTCTTTGTCGGAGAACTGCATCAGGAGTTGTCGCAATTGTCCGCGGTCGCGTGGAATCACTCTCAGGTTTTTGCAGACACGGATGGCCATCCAATGATGTCGAATCCATCGATATGCGTACATTCCCCAGGCGACCAGGAGCGTCAGCGGCAGGAGCCATAACAAAGTCTTGGTGGAGACGGTTTCGGTACGGTAAAGGAAGACACTAAGCCAGATGGCGACGATACTTAGTACGATACCTATCGAAAGATGTAGCCAGGTTGATGGAGAATAGAACCGCAATCGCTTTCGAATAGCAGAAAAGCGATCATGGAGTGTACCTGTTTTCGAACGATCGTAGCAGGCGGTCAGCAGAAGCAGATCGCGGCGTTGCCCACGATCCAGGCGATCGATAGCGTCTTGGCGAACATGGATGGAAGGAACGTTGAGGGCGGCCGAGTTTTGCAAGACTCGATCGACCAATTGGGTGACACCTTGACTGAGGATGGCGTCCATATGATCCCACAGCCGAAGGGAGGAAAGCACTCGGTCGGGTGAAGACTGGAGGCGGCGTGGCAAATGTTCTTGAAGGGGTCCGAGGTAACTATTGAAATCATCAAATTCGATTAGGAAGACGCGATTTTCGGGGAATTGCTGATTGTGTTCGGTGATATGGCGGACCAGTTGCAGCCGCATGGCGGTTTTACCCGACCCTTTTGGGCCGAAAACAACGGCGGTGGCAGGTTGCTTGGAATCGCCAACGACTTTGCTCCATGAAGGGTGGAACGTCGCAGAAATACAGAATTCCTTGAAAACGGAATCGGTTTGGGCGTCCTCGTCCGCGAAGGGGTTGCGGGTCAGTTGATGATGGGCCAGGAATTCTTGTTCTGTCATGATCTCCTTAGCATTGTCGAAGAGCCGCGAAAAACAAGGGTTGTTGGTTTTGCCCTGGCTGAATTCATGGGAATTCATTTCGTCCCGGAATTCTCAGGAATTCAGTTAGGATTGCACTAACGCGAGTGGCACGAAAACCAAAAGGTTTGCATTAGAAGCCAAAGCGATTGAGTACAATTAGGGTGTGGTTCACGCTTCCTATGTAAGTTTGCTGGGGGTTCCCAGAACGCAACACACACCGAGTACGCGAATATGGCACGGTTCCTTCAAGAACGATGTTTTCAGGTTTCTACCTTATCCAGTCCATGGATGCGTATTTTCGCGATGGCCATGATGGGTTTGCTACTTGCTGGTCCTTGGCAATCTTGGTTGCAAGCGGCCGATGATGTGCCGGGGAAAGTAGCTGCCAAAAAAGATTCCCGGCGTGCGACACTTCCTGTCCAAGTTAAGAAAATTGACGCATCCATGGCGGCTTCGTGGGCCGACAATAAAATCAAGCCTTCCCCGTTCGAAGATGAGATGAAATGGTGTCGGCGAGTTTTTCTCGACGTCATTGGTCGGATTCCGAGCTACGAAGAATTTGCCGAATTTGCGAAAGACAAGTCGCCGGACAAGAAGTTTTCGCTGGTCAATCGGTTGCTCAACGACGATCGCTACACCGAGGAATATGCAAGCCATTGGTCCACGGTTTGGACCAACATTTTAATCGGTCGCAATGGGGGCATGGAGAATCGGAGTTTAACGAATCGAAGCGGCATGCAAAAGTACTTGCGAGATTGCTTTGCCCAGAACAAGCCCTATAACGAGATGGTGATTGAATTGGTCACAGCCACGGGAACGACCAAGCCTGGGGCCGAAGGCTTCAACGGCGCCACCAATTTTTTGGCAATGAAAGTGAACGAGGAAAATGGAACACAGGCCACGGCTGCGGTTTCGCGTATTTTCTTAGGTCTTCAGGTGCAGTGCACGCAGTGTCATAATCACCCGTTCAATCAGTGGAAGCAGCAAAAGTTTTGGGAATTCAACGCGTTCTTTCGTCAGTCGAGGGCACTTCGACGGTACGTTTCGGGTTCGACGACCCGCGACATTGATCACGTTGAGATCGTGAACGAAGACTTTGCCGGCGAGGGTCGCAGGCCCGAGCAGGCAGAAATCTATCATCAATTACGAAATGGTTTGACCAAGGTCGCGTATCCGGCGTTTGTGGATGGAACGGAGATCGGAAAAAGCGGATACGTTAGCCAAGTCAACCGACGCAACGAGCTAGGCAAGCTGATGATGGAGAGTCCGTTTTTGGACAAGGCAATCGTCAATCGCATGTGGGCTCATTTTCTCGGTTATGGGTTCACGAAACCAATCGACGATCTAGGTCCGCACAGTCCAACCACACAGCCGGAACTCTTCGAAGAAATTTCAGCGGATTTCCGGGCTGCGAGTTATGACCTGAAGCAATTGATTGTTTGGATTACGATGTCGCAGCCTTACCAGCTTTCGTCGAAGATCACTAAGGACAACGCTTCGGATGAGCCAACGTTGGGTGAGGCACCCAAGTTCTCGCATTTCTACACGCGGCAAATGAATGCGGAGCAATTATTTCAATCGTTGGCAGTTGCAACGAAGGCGAACCGACAAGGGAACTTGGAAGAGCAGCAGAAAAAACGTGAGGACTGGATGCGCCAATTCGTGGTTGCCTTTGGAACAGATGAAGGGGACGAGACGACCACCTTTAATGGTTCGATTCCGCAGAGCTTGATGCTGTTCAACGGTGATCTGATACGAGAGGCCATTTCGACCGAAGCGGGCAGTTGGCTACATGGGATGGTTCAGAATAAGGGGTCGGTGGCGGATAAGGTCCAGTACCTAACCATAGCTGGACTTGGTCGTCGCGCGAGACCTGAGGAAGTCAACGTGGCTCAGCAGCTTCTAGTCGCAAGAAAAAACGATGTGGGTGGAATGTTGCAGGACATGTGGTGGGCGATTTTGAATAGCAACGAGTTCATTTTCAATCATTGATGTTCGGATTTGATTTCGATTGTTTGAAATACGAGTGGGTTTGGTTTTAACTGTAGTCACAAGGGAAATAATATGTGGTCTCGATTTGCACCTCCTGTAGGAATGGACCGACGGCACTTTCTAAGCCACATGGCGGGTGCGAGTGCACTGCTCGGCTCCTCGCTGTCGTTGGGACATTCGTTGCGAGTCCATGCTGACACGCTCAAGAAGAATCACAAGTCATGTATCCTGCTTTGGATGGGTGGTGGGCCGTCGAGCATGGACATTTGGGATTTGAAACCTGGGACCGACAATGGAGGTCCGTTCAAGGCCATATCCACTTCCGGTGATGTCCAGATTTGCGAGCACATGCCCTTGATGGCAAAGCAAATGCATCACATGAGCATTGTTCGTTCGATGAGCACACGGGAGGCCGACCACAACCGCGGTCGATACTACATGCATACTGGGTATGTACCTGATGCCAACGTGGACTATCCAAGTTACGGCTCAGTCATAGCGCATGAATTGGCCTCGCAACGGTCCGAGTTGCAGATTCCACCGTTTGTTTCGATTGGTGGGGCGAGTGAGGGGCCTGGTTTTTTGGGCATGTCTTGGGCGCCGCTTGGGGTTTCCAGCAATGGGCGTATTCGAAACCTCGAGATGAAGCTTGAGAACGATCGGTTGACGCAACGTCGAATTGCGCTGGAGTTGATCGAGAATTCATTTATCGCACAGAACCGTGGAGCGGTACTTGAGGACCATCGCAAGGTTCAGGGGAAGACGTTTGATTTGATGACGAGTTCACAGATGAAAGCCTTCGATGTCGATAAGGAGCCGGAGGAGGCCAAGGAGCGATATGGAAAGAACAATTTCGGCCAGGGGTGTTTGCTGGCGCGTCGGCTGGTGGAAGCTGGGGTGCCGTTTGCGGAAGTCGATTTGGGAGGATGGGACAATCATCAAGGAATTTTCCGGACATTGGAGAACGATCGATTGCCGGTATTGGACAAAGCCATGAGCGCGTTGGTCGAAGATTTATCGCAACGCGGGTTGCTTGAGGACACCTGTATCGTTTGGATGGGCGAGTTTGCGAGAACGCCACGAATCAATGCAGACGCTGGCCGAGATCACTGGGCTAAGGCATGGAGCGTCGTGGTGGGAGGTGGTGCATTTGCGGGGGGCAAAGCGGTTGGCGCAACCAACGCGGATGGAACCGAAGTGGTTGGCGAGCCTTATTCGTCTGAGGATTTGATGGCCTCGGTTTGCCATGCGCTGGGCATTTCTCTGGAAACAACTTTCACGAGTAAAAATGGACGGCCGATGAAAATAGCCAATAGCGGGAAAGTTATTAAAGACCTTTTTGGATAATCGTATTGAGCACCAAGCCCCTACAATCGCCCAAAACAGATTCAACTCTGGATGCAACGGCATTGATTACCGACCATCAAGCCGGGGTGTGGAGGTACCTGCGCGCGATTGGTTGCGACCAGTCTTTGGCCGATGATTTGACTCAGGAAACTTTTTTTGCTGTATTGCGGCGACCCTTTGTTCAAGTCAGTCCAAATGCAACTAGCAGTTACTTGCGGCGTGTGGCATACCACTTGCTAATTTCTTACCGACGAAGGCAAAAGAAGATGAGAGTGACCAGCGAGTTGGAACAATTGGATTCGCAATGGTTGCGATGGGCTGGTTCCGAGGGAAACGGCAATGATTTAGCGGATCGACTTGCGGAGTGCTTTGGTCGCTTGACGGCGAGAGCTCAGTTGTCGTTGAAGCTAAGATTTAGTGAAGGTGCTTCTCGGGAGCATATCGCAAAAGAGTTGGGTATCACCGAGCACGGCGCAAAAAACCTTATGCAACGTGCCAAGGCACAATTGAAACAATGTTTGGACGAGAAACTGAATCGTGAATAAGCAACCGGATGATGAATTGCCAGATGACGCGTTGGTGCGAAGTCCCAGTGACTTTATGCTGACATTGTTGCTGGAAGACTTCCTTGGCGAAGAAGTACCTCCGGATTTGAAGTCCAGACTCCTTGCAAGTTTGGAGACAACCGTGTCGGGAAATGGCCTGCCCACTCAGGTTGGGCTTGCAAACGCAAGATGTTCAAGCGAGGACTACGACGAGGCAATCCGGGCTGCTACGAAGGATTTAAAGAACGGATATGGAACGTCGATTCCGGCATTGCTCGAAACGCCTGACCTAGCGTCGCGCTCTGCCGATGAAGCGTCACGCTCTGCCGATGGGACGATGGTTTGGATCCGTCGGGGCGTGTATCTAGCTTTAGCGTTGGCCGCAGCCGTAATGGGCGCCCTCTTCGCGCCAAGTGCCTTGAATACCCGGCAACCGGCAGAAATCCGATGGGAAATTGCGAAGTCAGCCGAAGCCGTTGATACGCAAGCACCTGTTACGCAAGCACCTGTTACGCAAGCCCTTGAAACGAAATCACCGGACGTTATCGTCGCGATCGACCAGTCCAACAAAGGGCCATCTAATGATAGGCCAAACAATGTCAATGAAGGTGTCGCGGCAACGTCTTCCAAACCGAATGACGAGACCCTCAGTGAGCAGGGAATGCCTCCAGTCAATGGATTGCTCGAATCCGTTGCAAGTCGTTCGAATAAAACTAAAGGGCAAGAATTAGAGCCGATGGTCTCGAACATGCCAGCAGTCAGTGTTGCCGGCAAGCCCATGGAAGACGCAGAGATTGTTGCTATTATCGACAGCCAATTGAGTTATCTTTGGAATCGAGTAGGGTTGACTGCGGCCGCAAGCGTCTCGATAGATGTTTGGTTGGATCGAGCTGCGACCGCCATTCTTGGTCGCCAAGCAACCGCTGCGGAAAAGGAAGCCTTCCGTTCGAGTAAGGCGGAGAATCGAGTTTCCGACTATGTTGACCATCTGATTTTAAGTTCTGAATTCTCACGGTATTGGTCTACGAGATTGGCGGAACACTATTTGGGAAAACGGCTCCCAACAACACGCGACTTGTCGGTCTCGGAGGTTGCTTTTGTGGAATGGCTGGATGAATCGCTGTCCGAAAAGGTATTTATCGGCGAGATGGAGCGAACCATGATTTCTGGACCGGTTGTGGACCGCTCCGCCGGCTCGCGTGTCCGGAATGACCCAGCTTCGTACTGGCTCGCGGAAACGATGGAACGAACCGCAACTAATCATGGCGAGTCCGTGGACCAATTGGTTCCACCGGCCAAACGGCGTCAACCCCGACAGGAATCCCTGATTGGGGTTTCGCGGCAACTCATGCGAATCAGTGGAAATCCATCCATGGTGTGTTCGCAATGCCATACTGACGAAACTGGTGGTTCGGATTTGCTAGGTTACATTTCGATGGAAAAAACGCAAATTTCGGCGGGCTCGAATTCGTTTTGGTCGGTTCCAGCAAGCTTGTCTGGACTGACACTTTTACATCAAACTTTGGAACGCACAATTCGGACGGAGCCACCGACCGACTATTTCTACGAAGATGGCGAAGGCCGTATGAAGTTGGCGTTTGCTGGTCCGCCCTCGGTTCAGAAAATTCAGAATGGCAACAAGTCGCTCGACGAATGGTTTGATTCGTCGGCAGAACCTCGTCGCGCGATTGTCGAAATGGTTTGGGGGCAGATGTTCAAACAGCCTTT
>JBBRJI010000072.1:0-13834 GCA_038219625.1 Pirellulales bacterium
GGTTACCGCCACACTGGACGAGATGAAGGGGCTTGCAAAACTGTGTGCCGAAAAAAACATTGCGTTGATTTCGGATGAGATTTATAGCGGCTTTCATTTTTCAGGCCCGATGCGATCTCCGGCTGAATTCAACCCCAACACCATCGTCATCGATGGATTTTCTAAGAGTCATGCGATGACCGGTTGGCGTTTGGGTTACGTGCATGGCCCAGATGAAGTGATTCAGACAATGATCAAACTGCAGCAGTACTCTTTCGTCTGCGCGCCAACACCGATGCAGTGGGGAGCACTGGCTGCCATGGATCACGATATGGGCCAGTACTATCGCGACTATGCAGGAAAACGCGATCGCATGGTTTCAGGTCTGAAAGACTACTATGAGTTTACGGAACCAGGCGGAGCGTTTTATATTTTTCCCAAGGTGCCGTCGGGAACCGCGACCGATTTTGTACGCCGAGCGGTCGAGCATGAGTTGCTGATTATCCCGGGCAACATTTTTTCGGGCCGCGACACCCATTTTCGCATTTCGTTTGCGGCCCCCGATGCAACTTTGGATAGGGGAATCGAAGTACTAAGAAAGCTAGCTCGCTTGCAAATGTAGTGGGAAGCCGAGAATTCCGCTACAATGAGGAGCGTCGGAACTGCAATTCATAAGAGGTCGCCGCCAGTATGTTAAATCTAAAACACCCCTCCGAAATGCTTTTGTTAGTGCTCGTTTGCCTAAGCATTGGATTGGTTTGTCCACTTTGGGCAGACGATGCTGCGAAAGCGGATAAGCCCGTTAAGCCGAACGGAACGATTGCTGATCCGGCGGTCGTCGGGGGCGAATCTGGGTCCGTGATCAAAGTCGCCAACCTTGTTTACGCCGGTACCAAGACGAGCGAATGCTTCTCCGACCACTTCTTGCGACGTGCCGAAGAATCCTCTTCCATCAGTACCAGCCGCCGACTGCATTCGGTTAAGCTGGCTAGCGACGAAGTCTATAACTTCCCAATGCTGATCATGAATGGCGAAGGTGAGTTCACCCTGCTCTCGCAAGAACGAGACAATCTACGTCGGTTTATCCAACGCGGAGGCTTCTTGCTCGCGTCGGCTGGTTGTTCCTCCAAAGAATGGAACCAGTCCTTTCGCCGTGAGATGGCAACGGTTTTTCCAGAGCAGTCACTGAAGGCTATCGGTACGGAACATCTCGTCTTTCATACGGTCTACGATATCGGCGGACTCAACGCCAAGCACGGTACGCCTCAGCAACTGGAAGGGCTACACTTTGGGACGCGTCTCGGCGTCCTCTATTCGCAGGATGGTCTCAACGACACTTCAAACACGCAGGGATGTTGTTGTTGCGGAGGGAATGAAATTACCAATGCAGAACAGATTAACGTCAACGTATTGATCTATAGCCTCCTTCAATAACGTTGTATTTTCAATGACGGCAGAACGAACCATTGTTTTTTGGCTTTTCGCGTTCCTTTGCTTGTTAGGCTGTGGTCCTTCGACCTCATCCCATCTACATATTGTTGTCAGTGGTGACACTGCAGGCTGGATTACACCCTGCGGCTGTACTGCGAATCAATCGGGAGGCCTCGAGCGGCGGGCTTCCCTTATCAAGTCTTTCGGACCCATCGATCGTGTGGTTTATCTAGACGTGGGTGGGTCCGCGGCAGGCAAATCCGAATACCAGCAAGTCAAGTTGAAATCGATCCTTCAAGGCGATCAGCTAATGGGGCTCGAGGTGCACAACATCGGAGCCCCGGAAACGCAATTGTCACCGCAATCGCTTGTCGGAATAGGCAAAGAGGCACGGACACAATGGTTGTCCGCCAACCTGCAAATGGTTAACGCCGACGATTCGACTCAGGCCGCGATCGCTTCGCATCGGGTTGTTGTCAGGCACGGCGTGCGAATTCTAGTCGTTGGTGTTATCGACCCGAGTTTCGTCAAAAACCCATTATGGAGAGCCCGAGATGCCTCATCGAGTGTGCTAGCTGTACTTCAAAAGGAGCGAGCCGATATCCGCATCGTTCTGGCTTATATGGATGAACCGGGCTTACGAGCTTTAGCGGAGTCGTTGCCGGAAGTGGACTATGTTATTGGAGGTCCCACCGGACAGATGTTGGCTCCGTCCAGTGTGGGACCGGTCGAGGTTATGTCGGCGACCAACAAAGGGAAATTCCTTGCCAAGATTGAATTGCAGAAAATGGAAAAAGTCTGGAAGGCCGTTCAACGAGGCGCCGTTGAAGTCAAAAGTTCACTGCCGCGTGATGCGGGACAGTCCAAAAATCTTGACAACTTCCTCAGCACGTTAGCGGATCGAGATTTTCCGGCAAACGAAACTGGGCTTGTAACGAGTCATTCTGCAAATAGCCCAAATCCGCATGACTACCAAATAGCCGGTACTCATACCTGCATTGCTTGCCACCAACAGGATGACCAAACGTGGCATTCCTCCAAGCATTCCCATGCGTGGCAAACGTTGGTGGACAAACGCTCCCAGGTCGACCCCTCGTGTCAACAGTGCCACACGACTGGCTATGGTATGGCAGGTGGTTTTGTTCAAGTGGCCAAGTCAACTCCATTCGTTAATGTAGGATGCGAAAGCTGTCACGGCCCATCTCAATCGCATGTGTTGAACCCGAAGGTAAAAACAGCGTACTTGTCACGGGAACAATGTGTTCGATGTCATGATCATGAGAACAGCCCAGAGTTTGACACCACCAAGTACTGGTCGAAAATTGCCCACGGTCGATAAAAGCCTCCAGCATGGCAATGCCCCCGAGTTTTACTCGGGGGATGCTTACCATAGCTCTAGAACCGACGGTCAGCACCCTCCGATCGCCTAATCAATTCGGTTGGCTTCGCTCGACAAGCGATCGAGCATCGACTGCATGCGTTCCCGCAACCTTTTCATAATCGGATCCTCTTCACCTCGCGGGGTTCGGTCGGTCGGTACCTCGATCGGTTCGTCTATGTGAATGATCACTTCTAGCGGGCCATGAACTCTCGCTCGATCGGTAATGTCTTCCTCTAGTCGTTCCACTGTCTCAAGAATGCGAGTATCGGTAGTCGGCGCGATCAAATAGTCTGGTGGATAGGATGCAATTTGCTGCGACAAGTAGATTCGCGACAATTGAATCCAACGTCGCTCGCGTTCGCGTTCGTCCAACTCCCCAGTGGTCAACTCGGGCACGATCTTCATTCGCAAGGCTTTGATGCGAGGAATAATCGTTTCGACCCCTATCTTGCCTAACCACTCTTGTTCGAGGGGGCAGAGCAGATGGTCGACAAGCCGCTGCTGACGTTGCTCGATACTCCCTTGTTGGGGCGATCCTAAATACTCTATTTCCTTGAGACTCAGCATGGCCAGCGTGATGCGATGGATGCGTTGCAAGGTTGACGTCTCCTTGAGCAGCGTCCAAGTCAGTCGCTTTTCCAACGCATCCAAGGTTGGATCGACCGACTTCTCGAGATCCCCATGGAACACATATTTGATCGCGACTGGGTGAATGACCACTTTGCCCGTGCCACCATCTTTGGCCCGTCGTTTGGCCGCCGTCCTAGCCATGAAGGCGACGCCATCCAACAACGGCTGAAGTCGATCGTTGGTGCGAAAGACCGTACCTTCGGGAAAGACCACCAAAGGTCTTTTGGGGTTGACCAACATGTCGATGGCAGTATCGAGTGATTGTCGGTCAAGGCCTTCGCGATAGACACTGAATGCACCCATGGTGCAAAGTGCCCAACGCTGCCAACGACTCTGTTGAAACAGGTGCCAACTCGCCATCGCAAACATGGGAACCTGTGCTTCGCGGGCCAGGAACGCCATGACCAGCGGATCCGCGTAACGACAATGATTGGGCGCAAGCAAGACGCCGTGCCCCTGCCGCATCGACTCTCGCAAGTGGTCGACACCATGCAATTGATGCGATACGACGCCTTCAAATTTTTTAAGATACCATGGGACGATACCCAGCTTGAGAATCACCTTGGGTAGAAAGTTCCCTCGATGCGGCGGAATGAACTGGTACGGCTTTTCGATAATGATGTCTTGCATGACTCAGTTCATTTTAAGGAATCTTGCTTAGAGTAGCACGGCACTCCGTGCCGTGGATCACGGCACGGAGTGCCGTGCTACTCTTTCTATTCGGCCAATTTCTAAGTTGGACAACGCGCTAGGTCTGACGACACCCTGACCGTCCGTCGGCGGAGCGACGGACCTAAGTGATGGCATAGCCTTTTGGGTGCGATTGATGCCAGCCCCATGCCGTCTCGACAATGCTTTCGATTTCAATGTATTTGGGTTTCCAGTCGAGTGTCGATTGGGCTAGGCGGCTGTCCGCGATCAAACAAGCTGGGTCTCCAGGGCGCCGGTCTGAGTAAACGACCGGAATCGCATGCCCAGTGACATTTCGGCAAGCGTCGATGACTTCTAGTACGCTATGGCCAACGCCCGAGCCCAGATTCATTTGCATGACAGCGCTCGGTTTGAGTTTGAGCAACGCAGAAATGTGGGCTGTTGCTAAGTCTTCCACGTGGATGTAATCGCGGATACAAGTTCCGTCTGGGGTTGGATAGTCCTTGCCGAAGACCGAGATGCTCTCCCGTTGACCCAGAGCCACTTGCAACACGATGGGAATGAGGTGGCTCTCGGGATCGTGATCTTCGCCGATCGTGCCGTCCGCGGAAGCGCCTGAAGCATTGAAGTAGCGAAGGGCTGCAACTCCGAAGCCATAAGCGTGTGCATAGTCAGCCAGTGCGCGTTCCACGACGAGTTTCGTAAAGCCGTACGGGTTGATTGGGTTCTGTGGCGTGTCCTCAGAGATCGGCATTTTGTCGGGCTGACCGTAGGTGGCGGTCGTGCTCGAGAAAACAAATCGCCAAACCCCAGCCGACCGCATGGCTTCGAGTAATTCAAAGGTTGCCGTCACGTTGTTTTGATAGTACATGGCCGGATGCTGCACAGATTCGCCGACCAGCGCATAGGCCGCAAAGTGCATGACCGCTTCGATCTCTTTCTCCTGCATGACCCGCATGAGCAACGCCCGATCTGTCAGATTGCCCTCAATGAGAATCTCTTTCGGGACACTTTCCCGATGGCCTCGGGAAAGATTGTCGTAGACCCAAACCGTGTGCCCGAGCGATCGCAGCAGTTTTACTGAGTGCGAACCAACGTATCCTGCACCACCTACCACCAATATCTTCATTCCACAGTTTCCCTAAAAAGTCACTACAATCGGGAGCCAGAACGGCTCGCTTGAAACACACAATCGTATTTTGTTTGATCGACCATCGCGAGCGGATATTTGAATCATGGCTGTTAGCAAGCTAAAGAAACTCAAACAAGCGGTCACCGAAGCCCCAACGCCCTTTGAAACCATGGCGGGTTGGATCGAACGTTACACGATTTACTTGCGGAGTGAATGCCATTTGGCAGAAAACACCGTACAAGCGTACCGTCGCGACTTAGAGCATATGAAAGAATGGCTCGATGGTCGCTCCCCCACCGTGCTGGGAATCTCAGATTTGACGGACTTTGCTGCATTTCTCAAGGAGAAAAATCTGGCTGCAACGTCGATTTCCAGGCATATTGTGGCCATTCGCATGTTCTACAAATTCCTGCAATTGGAAAGCGCGATCGCAGACAATCCGGCAGAATTGCTCACGACCCCCAAAGTCTGGCAGCGGGTTCCCATGGTTTTGAGCATTGCCCAAGTCGACCGCTTTTTGTCCGCACCCCAAAAATTCGATCAACATTGGATTCGCGACCGAGCGATTCTCGAGTTGATGTACGCGACTGGCTGCCGGGTCTCCGAGATAAGTAACTTGCTCGTCGCCAATGTCAACTTGAAGGACGGTACTTGTTTGGCGGAAGGCAAAGGGAGCAAGCAACGCATGGTCCCATTGGGCGAGCGGGCCATTGAGGCGATCGAGCTGTATTTGGCGGAGTATCGGCCAATCCTAGTTGCCAATCGAGAATTGGCGGTGTCTCCTTGGTTAATCCTATCGCGAACTGGCCAACGATTGCGCCGCGAAGCGATTTGGGAAATGATCAAGCGATTCGCGCTCCGGGCCGGGATCGATTCCGAGGTCAGCCCTCACACGTTGCGGCACTCCTTCGCGACGCACTTATTGGCTGGCGGTGCGGATTTGCGAGTGATCCAGGAAATGCTCGGCCACGCCAGCATTCAAACCACTCAAATCTACACGCACGTCGAGAACAGCAAGTTAAAGAAGATCCACCAAAAGTTCCACCCGCGAGGATAGTCTTATTCGGGGACGGCAACGCCCTAGTGTAGCACGGCACTCCGTGCCGTGACTCTAGACACGGCACGGAGTGCCGTGCTACGATTTTGCCTGAATTGTCGTGTGTGGTATACTGAGGCGAGAGGCAGACAAAAAAGTACCAGACCACTGTGTGGCACGCCCAGAGCGATTAGCATTGGGCGTGGGAACTGTGGCAAATGTTTCTAGCGACTCACCACGCCCTTCGTACCTCAGGGGCGTGCCACCCGATTAAAAGGTAGATTTTAAACCGCCCATCGCCTAATATTTCCGCTGACTCGCCAGTCCCTACAAACCCACCTCCGATACCGAATGTCCAAATTATCGAAAATCTCTCGCCGCACCGTTTTGAGAGGTGCTGGAGCTGCACTCGCTTTGCCATGGCTTGACGCGATGTCGCTCCCGTCGGCTCAGGGAGCGTTAACGGGCCAAGCTCCATTGCGAATGGCATTTTTCTATGTCCCCAACGGCGTCAACATGAGTCATTGGCGACCCGCCGATACGGGTCCGCTCGGCGAGCTGCCGCGAATCTTGCAGCCTCTTGAAGCAGTAAAAAAACAGATCCTAGTCCTGAGCAATTTGGCAGCCGATCATTGCGATGGCAAATCAGCCGCCCACGAGCCAGCGGGTGGTGGCTTTCTCATTGGCAAGAAGTGCAAACACTCCGAGGAGCCTGAAGTGGGCAACGCTTCGGTCGATCAAGTTGTCGCAAGCCACATTGGAACCGAAACACTGGTTGACTCGCTCGCGTTGGGCATCGATCCAGGACATCGAGGGGACCACGGATATAGTGGCACGTACATGTCGCACATCTCGTGGCGAAACAAAACCACGCCTGCCGCTCTGGAGCTAAACCCAAAGCTGCTTTACGAACGCCTGTTTCGTGGCAAACCTCCACAACGTCCCGATTGGAGTGCCCCACCTGCTGAGCGGGCGACGCCCTCGTCGAATTCCGTGGAAGAGAGTGTGCTGGACCTCGTTCGCGACGAAACAAAATCGTTGCAACGCAAACTTGGATACACCGATCGCAACAAGCTCGAGCAGTATCTTGAGGGGCTTCGAAGTATCGAAAAACGGGTGGCGACCGCTGGTCGAGATTCGCATTCGCATCATCAAGAAGCGTTTGCAAAGGATCCCACGGCCGATGCGGACGAGCCCGGTATCGACAAGTTGATTATTCCGGAAGGCAAGGGGATACCTTCGTTGTACGCCGATCACGTCAACTTGATGCTGGACATCCTGACAATCGCATTTCAAACCGATGCGACCCGGGTTGCGAGCTTCATGTTCTCTTATGAAAAGTCTGGTCGGTCGTACCCACAGATCGAGGCACCGGGCTCGCACCATTCGACATCGCACCACCAGCAACAGGAAAAGAATCTAGAGGAAATTGCGAAAATCAATACGCACCACATGGAGTTGTTTGCGAGGATGCTTTCTCGTATGTCGCAAATCGATGAGGGGAACGGAAAGAGTTTATTGGACAACGTATTGATTTGCTACGGAAGTGGCATCAGCGACGGAAACAAACACAATCACGACGACCTGCCGATCTTGCTGGCTGGCGGAGGTGGCGGACTGCTGCAAGGTGGCCGTCACATCAAGTACGAAAAGAAGACACCTATCTGCAATTTGTATTTGGACATGATGCATCGCATGGGAGTTGCTTCCGAGTCGTTTGGTGACAGTCAAGAGCGATTGCGTGATCTGGGCATCTAGAATTCCAATGATTTACAAGCTTTTGGGATGGTTTTCGGGTTTCGCGGTCCTCCTTACTTCGGTTACGAACGCTCAGGACAAAGTCGATCCACTTTCGTGGGATCGCAATATCTCGGGCTTGTTCAAAAAGTACTGTTATCGCTGCCATCGCGAGGAGGAGCAGAGCGGAAACGTAGACCTGGCACGCGACGTCGATCTTCGCATGCTGCTCGATCATCGTGAGAATTGGGAAAAGGCGACCGTCGTCTTGAAAGGCTCGGAAATGCCCCCTGCCGACGAACGTCAACCATCGGAAGAGGAGCGTGCGCTCCTTGTGCAGTTCCTGGAAAAGACGCTCGACAACCTGGACTGCACATCGGCGAACGATCCAGGTAAACCGAACCTTCGCAGACTCAATCGAGTAGAATACGACAACTGCATCGAAGACCTAACTGGCTTGCGGCTCAAGCTAGGGGATGGGTTCGTACCGGACGGTACGGGATATGGGTTCGACAATCTTGCCGAGGCGCTTAGTTTTTCGCCGGTACAAATCGAACAGTATCACGATGCGGCCAAGGCCATTGTCGACGCCATTCGAGACAGCAAAAAGTCGCGACCGGACCTCTACGAGCGAACGTTTGGCAAACAGGTGTTAGACGACGAGGAAGTGGCGGAAGCTCGCAAGGCAATTTCGAGCTTTGCTTCGAGGGCCTTTCGGAGACCTACGGAAAAAAGCTATGTCGACAAGCTCATGGCCATTTATGCCAAAGCCCGTTCGAATCAAGAGCCACACGCATCCGCACGAGAGTATCTCATTCGGGCTGTATTGATTTCGCCTCAGTTCTTGACCCGTATCGAAAAAAATAGGCCGGGCATCACGAACTCGTATCCGGTCGATGACTACGAATTGGCAACTCGATTGAGTTTCTTCTTGTGGTCGAGGTCACCTGACGAAGTCTTACTTCAATTGGCCGAGAGTGGTTCGTTAACTCAACCACAAATCTTGGCCGAACAGACCGCGCGTATGCTTTCCGATCCTCGTAGCAATGCCCTGGTCGACAATTTTTTTGGCCAGTGGTTGTCGCTCAAAGAAGTCGAAACGCATCAGCCGGATGCCGCGACCTTTCCTGAGTTCGATGAGTCGCTGAGACACTCCATGAAGGAAGAGGTCCGACGATTTGTGTTGGAGTTGGTTCAACAGGACAAATCGGTTACGGCGATAATTGACGCGGATTACACTTATTTAGACGAACGATTGGCTAGGCACTACGGCATTGATGGGGTGATTGGCGATGGATTCAATCGAGTGGCGCTAACAGATCGACGGCGCGGCGGCATCCTGACTTCAGCGGCGTTTCTCATGTCGCAAGCCGACCCGGCTCGAACGAACGTGCCGCGGCGAGGTAATTTTGTTGCAGGTCGCATTTTGGGAGCACCACCCCCGCCTCCACCACCCAATATCCCGCCGCTAGAGAGCTCGGTCAAAGAAGGTGAGCGGAAGTCGTTGCGTCAAATCTTGGAGTTGCATCGTAGCCAGCCTGCCTGCGCCAACTGTCATGCCAAAATGGATCCGTTGGGATTTGGTTTAGAGAATTACGACGCGATCGGACGTTGGCGGACCGAAGACGGACCATTTCCGATTGATGCGTCGGGGCAACTCATTTCAGGTCGGTCGTTTTCAGGACCGATTGAGCTCAAAGACGTATTGCTTGAGCAGAAGGATGCGTTTGCTAAGACCTTCATTCGCAACCTTTTGATTTATGCTTACGGCCGGGGACTGCAGGGAAGCGATGAATGCGTGGTCCGCGAAGTGCTAGGATCGTCCAAGCAGGGTAACTACCAGCTTGGAGCAATCGTAGCTGCAATCGTTCGCAGCTATCCATTTCTACATCGCCGCAACCCGACGGATTAAGTACCGAATTCAGGTCGGCGTCGACCGAGTTGCTCTTGGAGTCGCACGACGATGCTGGTGTGCATTTGACTGACACGGCTCTCGCTCAGATCCAGCGTTGCACCGATCTCCTTCATCGTCAGTTCTTCGTAGTAATAAAGAATGATGATGAGTCGCTCGTTGCGATTGAGGCCTTTGGTGACCAGTCGCATCAGGTCACTCTTGTTGACCCGACGTGTTGGGTCTTCGCTACGTTTGTCTTCGAGGACGTCAATTTCGCGGACGTCTTTGTAGCTGTCCGTCTCATACCATTTTTTGTTGAGCGAGACCAAGCCGACGGCAGAAGCGTCGCTTTTCATCTTTTCAACTTCGTCGATCGAGATGCCCATGTAGGAGCAGAGTTCGTGCGTGCTTGGCGCTCGTCCGTACTTGGCTTCGAGAAGCTTGGTGGCTTCATTGAGCTTGCTGGCTTTGCTTCGGACGAGGCGTGGCACCCAATCCATGGTCCTGAGTTCGTCGAGCATAGCGCCGCGAATTCGCGGAACGCAGTAGGTTTCAAATTTGACTCCGCGTTCCATATCGAACGCGTCGATGGCATCCATCAAACCGAAGATGCCTGCGCTGATGAGGTCATCTAGTTCGACACCTTCTGGGAGCTTTGCTCTGAGTCGTTCGCCGTTGAAGCGAACTAGAGGCATGTAGCGTTCGATGAGGATATTTCTCAAATCGACGTTTGTTAGGTCCGCTTTGTATTTAGTCCAAACATCAAAAATGTCGATGCTCGATGCTACAGTGGTCGCCATCCGAACCTCCGTGATTGATATGGCAAGGGGTTTGATCTCCAGCTCTCGCTGGGATCAAAAGGTCGTGTTTTCTGGTGTTGCTCCGCGAAGGAAGCAACTTGTGTGTACCCATTCCATTTGGCAACACATGGTTCTCGCCGCAAATCATCGTGATCGGCGGCGAGGAATCCGTTCTGGGATGGGGACTCTACTGACTTGGAACTGTTAATTCCACATCAATTGAGCAAAGAACCTCTCCTACGTGGTTCAGGCTTTTCCAAACTACCTAGCTCAGCAGTCTTATTGAGCTTTGGACCCAAAAATGCTGAAGGTGGTTGGTTATGGCCTGTCAAGGAGCGTTCTTTCGTCCCTCACGCAGTTTTTCAAACTTGTTCCTATAGTTCATTTCGACACTTTGGCGAACCACCGAATCAGCAACCTGTCCAATTCCCAAGCCGATGGTGGCAAATACCACGGTGGCGATCAGGGACTGAGTTAAGATCGATTCTGCTGTTTCACTGCCCATCAGACCAACGAGTATCGTTGTCGACAAAGCAATACAACCAAGGCATGCGGCAAACAAACGTCCCAACGAATGACTCACTGGGGATAGGGTTTTGAATAACTGCTCGTCCATTGGTTACCCTTTGGATGAACGTTAACGGAGCCTACCTTCGGACGATGCAATGGTTTGTGCATTGCCAGTTGGTACTTCCCGTCGAAAGTACTATCGACCATGCTTGGAATGTTTCTTGACCCTGTTGCAAAATAATTCAAGTTGTTTTCGAATACCTAGAAGAGCTTTTACCAATCCTTCCCAAACTGACAAAACTATGACCAAACAACACTCACCACGGTTTCTAGCTATCGCCACCGACGCCAAGGCCCGCGTACTAGAATGCTCCGTCCAAGATCTCAAATTGCGAATGGATCAAGGGGAGTCGATCGTTTTAATTGACGTTCGCGAGGAAAGTGAATTCGCGGCTGGTCACATTCCCGGTGCAATTCACGTGAGCAAAGGGGTTATTGAAAGGGACATTGAAAAAGTAGTCCCCGACTTCAACAAGGAAATCCTACTTTACTGTGGAGGCGGGTTTCGATCCGCGTTGTCCGCCGACAACCTTCAGAAGATGGGCTTCAAGAACGTGGTGAGCGTGGACGGAGGGTGGAGTGGGTGGACGGATGCCAAATTCCCAACAGAAAAATAAAGTCCGTATTTGACCGCTTACCCATACCCTCGAAATTCACCCCGAAGGGGTAAAACTCAAAACAGGTGTCGCATGCTGACAGATTAGTGATTAAGATGCTCACGTTACTTGCAAGCTCGTTTTCAACGAGCTTAAAAACAAGGCCGCTTGGTGAAATTGGCAGACACGCCAGACTTAGGATCTGGTGCCGAGAGGCGTCGGGGTTCAACTCCCCGAGCGGCCACTAACGATTTTCAATGAAGACCCACGAAAATGAAGGTCTCTCCTCTTTCCGTCCAGCAATCGCTGGAAAGTCGGGTTTTGTGCCTGTCGAACCGATCTCTAGCCCGAGCAATCAGCGAATCAAAGCCGCCAATTCGTTGAGAGACCCCCGCGAGCGTCGAGACAGCGGCCTCATGATTATCGATGGAGATCCGATAGCTAGGCATGCTCACGCCGGCGGAATCGAGTGCACGGAACTGTTTATTTTGGAGACTTCGGAAGAGTCGCATCGGCATTTGGTCTCCGAGTGGCAGGCTTTGGTTCCTGGAATTCGGATCAACCTCATTTCCAAGCCGGCTATGGCCAAATTGCAATACGGGGATCGCGACGTCTCGTTGATTGCCGTTGCCCGACAGCCTAGCCTAGCTCTTGAAACACTTGACGAACGCATGCCATCCAGGTTGGACGAAGGTTCCTCCAAGTGCTTTTTGGTTTTGGATAGGATGGAGAAACCGGGGAATCTGGGTGCAGTCATGCGGACCGCGGATGCGGCTGGCGTTGCCGCGGTGCTCTTAAGCGATCCAGTCAGTGAGATGTGGAATCCAAACGCCATCCGCTCCAGTTTGGGTGCTTTGTTTCGAGTGCCTATGGCGGTTGGGTCGGCAAAACAAATCCAAAGCTGGTTAGCGGAACGCTCCATTGCGATTTACGCCGCGCGCGTAGATGGCAATATTTCCCACACTGCACCCAAGTACGAACGCTCCGTCAGTATTGTGGTTGGTAGCGAAAGCGATGGTCTAGGCGAAAACTGGCTGAAACCCGAGGTCACGGCGGTACGAATCCCTATGCATGGGGCAATCGACTCGCTGAATGCGTCGGTCAGTACATCCATCATATTATTCGAAGTGCTCAGGCAGCTCGGTAATTGCTAAGGACCGTTCGATCATTTATTCTCGTAGCGAAACTCGCCAAGAGTTTCGGCGCCCGCTCTTTCCGAAAGTCTTGGCGACTTCCGCTACGGGAAAATCCGGCAGTTATTGATCGAGTGATCCTCAGCTGAGGTTGACGCAAGTGCTTCGTTTCCGCTAATTCCATTCTCAATCTGCTTTCAGCGAAAAAAGCCACCGCGAGAAAATAGGCGGATTTTTCGGATAATCCGTATTGTGCAGACGACGATTTGCCGAAACAAGAAGTATTGGCGGCCTTCACATAAATAAACGTTCTCAAGATGAGAACTCACCAGAACAGAAACAACGGCATTTCAGCTCCAAGTGAGCGGAAGTGCTACAAGCTATCAAAGGGAATTGTTAGCATGCGAACTAAAATCGCGAACTGGACACGATTGGCCGTAGTTGTCGTTGCTATGGCAGGCACACAAACCGGATGCAAAACCGGTTGGAAGATGCCCGGATCGGACATGTTTCCATGGTCCAAGAAACCCACGGATTTGGCGAGTAGCAGTCCGGGACTGTCTATGCCGTCAAACAGCCCCACCTCCCAAATGGGACCGGCTTACAAGAACAGCCCGTCTCCGTTGGTCAGCAATGCTGCCAACCCAAGTCGGCCAACCTCGCCGTACGGAGCGACCAATACGACAGCGCCTAGTTTTAACATGCCACCGAATAACCCGATGGCAAACAGTCAAATGGCCAACAACGGTGCCGGCGTATCCGCAAACGCAAACGGCTATTCAACTGGTCCATACAACATGGCCGCGAATCCAAACAAAACGGCTTTCACACCATCCACCGGAAATGGGGCACCAACTGGATACG
>JBBRJI010000073.1:0-13648 GCA_038219625.1 Pirellulales bacterium
GGAATCCCAATGATGAGAATCACTGGAATCGTCCAAATCAAATTCCAAAGGAAAGGCCAAAGTCCTCGCATCAAATAATCGGTAAATCGGTCCGGATTGAAGTCCGGCCAGTTTTCACTCCTACCCCCGCTTCTCGATTCAGCCACCTCCGCCAAATAACCCAACGTAACCAAGTTTCCGATGACAATCACCGAAGCCAACTGACACACAAACATCCAGACCAAATTCATTATCCAGTTTGGACTCTTGAACGGCGATGTTACCATGCGCACGAAATCGAAACGCGTTACGGGCTCGTAATAGCCGCCCGAATACGTCGGAACATTAACTTGATATGGCATTCCGTACGTAGTCTGCCCACTGGAAGCGGCATAGGGGTCCGTCGGTTGCATGTTGCACCTGGCTGGAATCTTGAAGGGAATCGTTGACTGTAACTGAATTCGCGCTGATTTCAAGGATGTTGGACATTTTCGTTGTGCCCTCCCGTGTGGCTCAACACTTCGTGTCCCAAAAAACGACAAGGAGTGCCAGGGTTTTAAGGGTATATTGGCTAGACTAAGTTTAGCAATCTCACAGTTGATTTGTGAGCGTATGGAGGATGGCATTACCGTTTTGGTGGTACTTTCAGTGGTGCGCAACGTCCATAGCCATCGAAAAGAATTTAGTAATTTTGGACGCCG
Source organism: Pirellulales bacterium (assembly GCA_038219625.1). Classification (GTDB taxonomy): domain Bacteria; phylum Planctomycetota; class Planctomycetia; order Pirellulales; family Pirellulaceae; genus JBKCUI01. Next base: position 681 of record JBBRJI010000073.1, read on the forward strand.
ACAAGCATTGATTGGGGGTTTCCGATCGGAGCCAAGGTAGTAAGGGCTGTTTTTGCAAGACGCTGTAGACGACAATGATTCCTTCGACCCCGTTTTCATTGCAGGCCTTCCTCCGACTCCATGACGACCACTAATACTAGTTTGATCATTCAATTTTTCTCCGCTTCGATGCTGTACGTCTTCGCGTTTATCGGTTTTGCCGTTGCCGAAGATCCGCTCACAAAGAGCCCGGTCTTGTCCGATGAGGACATGCGCTTCTTTGAGAACAAGGTGCGTCCATTGCTGGCCGAAAGATGTTGGAGTTGCCACGGTGAGGAAAAGCAGAAGGGTAGTTTGCGCCTGGACTCACTAGGAGCCATGCTACAAGGTGGCGAAAGCGGTCCTTCGCTGGTGCCTAGCAAACCCGACGAAAGTCTAATGATTGAAGCGATTCGCTATCAATCTTTTGAGATGCCTCCGATGAAGCCACTTCCCGAAAGCGAAATCGCTATCTTGACCAACTGGGTTTCCAAAGGTGCACTTTGGCCCGGCAGCGATGCGACATCTGCAAAGTCTCGCTCGCAATTCGACGATGAAGATCGATCGTGGTGGGCAATACAACCGATCCGAGAGAGTGTTATCCCATCAGCCAACATTGGTACAAAAAGTGGAAATTGGGCCCGCAACAATATCGATCATTTCATGCTCGATCGCATGCAATCGGCGGGGCTGACTCCAGCCGAAGAATCGGATCGTATCACCTTGATTCGACGGCTCTTTTTCGATGTAGTGGGTTTGCCTCCATCTCCCGCACAAGTCGAAGAATTTGTAAGCGACAAGTCTCCGAACGCTTATGAAAAGCTTGTCGACACTTTATTGAATTCGCCAGGATACGGAGAAAACGCAGCCCGCCAATGGCTCGACCTGGTTCGCTATGCAGATTCGGACGGTTATCGTGCCGATGGCTTTCGTCCTGACGCTTGGCGATATCGGGACTATGTCATCAGCTCCTTCAACGACGACAAGCCGTACGACCGCTTTGTACAAGAACAAATTGCTGGAGACGAGTTGTTCCCTGATGATTTGGATGCTCGTATAGCTCTCGGTTATCTGCGTCACTGGGTCTACGAGTGGAATATTCGCGATGCGCCAGGCCAATGGACGACCATTGTGGAGGACATTACGGATACGACTGCGGACGTTTTTATGGGGCTCGGCTTGCAGTGCGCCAAATGCCACGATCACAAATTCGATCCGCTCCTTCGCAAAGACTACTTTCGCTTGCGCGCGTTCTTTGCACCGATCATGCCTCAGGAAACGACGATCGCAAACGCGAAAGAGATAGAAGAGTTTGTGTCGAAAAAGAGCATATGGGAATCGAAAGTTACCGAGTTTCAATCCGAGATCGACATGATCGAAGCGCCCTTTCGTGACAAACTCAAGAATCGAGCTATCAATCGTTTTCCGGAAGACGTTCAGGCCATGGTACGAAAGGCTGTTTTAGAGCAGTCTCCTTATGAAAAGCAACTCTCCCATCTTGTGATGCTTCAAGTCGAAGCGGAATATAAAGGGCTCGAGGGAGAATTGAAAGCCCAAGACAAAGACCGCGTGCTTGAGCTGCGTCGGAAGATTGAATCGTTTAACGAACTCCGTCCAAAGAGTTTGCCCGTCGCGTTGGCTATAACCGATGTCGGTCCTATAGCACCACCAACGTTTATACCAAAACGCTCTAGTGAAACCATTGAGCCCGGTTTCCCTACAATACTTGCGGAATCACCAGCCACGATCGAGGCTATTTCTGAAACAACCGGCACCACTGGCCGACGCGCGACTTTGGCCAAATGGTTGACTCAAAAGGACAATCCACTAACGGCACGCGTTATGGTGAATCGGATTTGGCAGAGCCATTTTGGCCGCGGGTTGGCAGCGAACGCCAGTGACTTTGGCCGACTTGGCGAACCACCTACCCACCCCGAATTGCTCGACTGGTTGACGGGCGAATTCGTAAAAGGGGGCTGGAGTTTAAAGTCATTGCATCGCTTGATACTAAACTCAGCTACCTATCGTCAATCGACCAATCACGCTTCCTTGTCCCAATTCCAAACGATCGATCCGGCAAATCGATTCTACTGGCGCAGCGACACGCGTCGGCTGTCTGCCGAGAAAATCCGCGATGCCATTCTGATGACTACGGGGCAACTAAATAACGTTAACGGTGGACCGGCATTGATGGCAGATGTTCCTTGTCGAACCATTTTTACACGTGTCATGCGAAACTCGCCCGACGAATTGCTTGACAGCTTCGATTTGCCTTTGTTCTTTTCGAGCAACTCGTCCCGCAACACAACTACGACGCCGGTCCAATCGCTACTACTCATCAATAGCGAAACGATGCTAGCGCATGCTCGCAAGCTGGCTCAGTTCGTGAAAGAAGAGTCGAGTGACCTAAGATTGCAGCTTGCGTCAGCCTGGCGGCGAGTCTATGGACGTCCGCCAAGCGACCATGAGTTGAAGCAATCGATCGAGTTCATTGAGATGCAAAGTGAAATGATTGCGGCCATGCAAGAACAGCAAGACAGTCAAGTCATTGAGACAGCTAAGCTTCCGTATCGCACCGGCCAGGCGGTTCGTTTTGTGGCCGAGAATCCCGAACTGAAACTGTCTGTTCCTAATGCACAAGGGATGGACGTAGGCGATTTTACGGTGGAAGCCTTCTTTCAGTTACGATCGGTCGATGACTCCGCTTCGGTCCGAACGGTTATCGGTAAATGGGATGGGGATCGCAACCACGCAGGATGGAGTTTTGGTGTCACTGGCCACGGGTCCAGACGCAAACCGCAAACGCTCGTATTGCAAGTCGTCGGAGAATTGCTCGATGGAACCAAAGCAGAGAAGCCCATCTTTTCTGATCAGCACGTAGAAATCAACAAACCGTACTACGTTGCTGCCAGCGTTCGTCTCGCAAAAGACGGAAGACCTGGCAAGGTGAATTTTTATCTGAAAGACTTGTCGAACGATGACGAACCGCTTTTGATGACAGAAAAGGAACATGATGTCGTCGGCGGTTTCGCCAATGAATTGCCGCTGACGATTGGCGGACTGAGTGCGACCAAGCCTCGCTCGTTCGATGGCTTGGTAGATGATGTGAGGTTTGTCGGCGCGGTCTTATCGGTCGACCAACTTCTCTACTCGGCGGAGCGATCGATTCCTGAAACAATTGGTTTTTGGCAATTTGAGTCCGATCCTGGAGTGGTTCGCAATAGTGCGAATGACCGCAATCATATCAATGCCAGAGGGAAATCCATCGTTCGCCTGTCCGTATCGGAGGCGGCGTTGGTTGACTATTGCCATTCTCTCTTAAACTCGAATGGGTTCTTGTATGTCCACTAAACGTTTCACCGTTCCTAGCCACAGGCTGCTAGATTGTGCTGAACCAACTGATTCGCACTCTCAAGCAGCCTACGCGACGAGGCGGGAGTTTCTAGCGAAGAGCGGTGCTGGTTTTGGAGCTGTAGCGCTAGCCGGACTCATGTCTGACACAGCGGCATCTGACACAGCGGCACCGAGCACAGCGGCACCGGGCACAGCGGCACCGAGCACAGTGGCACCGAGCAATCCAATTTCAGTGAAGAAGCCGCATTTCGTCCCTACGGCCAAGCGAGTTATCTTTCTCTTTATGGAAGGGGGACCAAGTCATCTGGATCTTTTTGACCGCAAACCTCTGCTTCAAGAGTTGGCTGGAAAGACGATTCCGGATGGATTTGGCAAAGTCGTGACGGCCTTTGGGGAGACCAAGTCACCGCTGTTGGCTTCGAAGCGAAAATGGAAGCAGCATGGTCAATCCGGGATTTGGGTTTCCGATTGGTTACCAAAAATCGCGGAGTGTATCGACGATATAGCTGTCGTGCGATCTTGTTGGGCAGATGGGATCAACCACTCCGCCGGTGTCTGCCAGATGAACACTTGTTCGATTCTCAGCGGGCGACCGTCGCTTGGTAGTTGGGTAAGCTATGGGTTAGGCTCGGAGAACGAGAATCTTCCAGCCTTTGTGGTTATGCAAGACAACGGCGCGCAAGTCGTCAACGGTCCACGCAATTGGGGACCCGGTTTTATGCCGGCAGTTTATCAAGGGATTCGATTCCGCGAGGGGAAACAGCCAATTCCGTATTTGCATTCCCCGGAGGGGATCGATGATCGACAACAGACTGCCAAGCTTGATTTCATCAATCGGCTCAATCGTGACTACGCGCAGGGGCATCCCGAGCAAACGGAACTGGAGGCACGGATTGCAAGTTATGAGCTCGCGTTTAAGATGCAAGCCGAGGCCCCTGAAGTGATTGACATCACCTATGAATCCGCAACGACCCTATCGCAGTACGGTATTGGTACCAAGGAAACGGATTCGTTTGGAAGGCTTTGCTTGCTAGCCAGAAGAATGGCGGAAAGCGGCGTGCGATTTATTCAGCTTTATCATGGTGCTGGTAGCAAATGGGATTCGCATGCCGACATCGAGCGTAACCATTCCGGATTATGCGGTTCGATGGACCAACCCGTAGCGGCCTTGCTCAAGGATCTGAAGCAACGCGGAATGTTGGACGAGACGTTAGTCGTTTGGGGTGGTGAGTTTGGTCGCACACCGATGTCGGAGCGCGGCAATGGTCGGGACCACAATCCGTCGGGCTTCACTATGTGGATGGCAGGCGGCGGTGTACGCGGCGGCCAAGCCCTGGGGGAAACAGATGATCTGGGGTTGCATGCGGTTGTCGACCGAGTGCACGTTCATGATCTGCACGCGTCGATTTTGCACCTGCTGGGCTTGAGCAACAAAGAGTTGACTTACATTCACAAAGGCCGCCCGGAACGACCCACGGTGAACGAGGGCGAATTCTTTAAAGCATTGGTCGATGGCAAAACTTGAGGATCGGCATCCGATTGAACTAGTGCGTCAACCGAGAAATTCCCCATCACCAACGGGCGGTGAAATGCCCCCGAGTTTCACTCGGGGGATTTTTACCATTCCTCTAGAATAGAAAAGTAGAAAGAATCGAATGAAGCCACGTAGACTTGTGATTTTGGCTGTTGTGATCATGCTGTCGCAATTTCCTTTCTCGAAAGCGGCTGAGCCGGTACTGCCCAAGCTCGTGGTCAGCGAAAACAAACACTTTCTGACCACACAGGATGGTAAGCCATTTTTCTGGCTCGGCGACACCGCCTGGGAATTGTTTCACCGCCTCAATCGCGAGGAAGCGGCTCACTTTTTGCATTGCCGCGTCGAGCAAGGCTTTACGATGATACAAGCGGTCGCCATCGCAGAGTTGGATGGGCATAGCGTGCCGAACCCCTACGGTCATTTACCGCTAATCGACCAAGATCCCGCGAGGCCCGCGTTTAAGGACGGGCCTGACAACGACTACTGGGACCACGTTGACTACATCGTAGACAAAGCCAACGCCGAAGGGATGTACATTGGCTTCTTGCCCACGTGGGGCCGCTATTGGCACGACAAAGTCAAGGACGGCAAGCCACTATTCACCACAGCCAACGCCGAAGTCTACGGAGAATGGCTGGGCAATCGCTATCGCGAAAAGGGGCTGGTATGGATTCTCGGTGGTGACCGAGGATTCGACAACGACGAGCAGAAAGAAATCATCCGAGCGATGGCTCGCGGACTGCGTAAAGGAGATAAGGGCACGCATCTGATGACACTGCATCCTCCGGGCGGCCAAAGTAGTTCCGCTTGGTTTCACAACGACGATTGGCTCGATTTCAACATGCGTCAGAATGGGCATGTAGCCGAATTCACCGGACGCTACGATGCAACCAAAGTCGACTACGACCGAATACCAACCAAACCTGTTTTGGATGGTGAGCCAATTTACGAAGACCATCCGGTGTCCTTTGATGCGAAGAAGTTTGGGCATTCGATAGCCAGTGATGTGCGTCGTCCGCTCTATTGGGATCTCTTTACGGGTGCGCTGGGCCACACCTATGGCCACCACTCTGTCTGGCAAATGTGGAAAAGCGATCTAGCAGGCATCAACAACCCATTGCTGCCTTGGCCGGAAGCGATCAATCAGAACGGCGGGCTGCAGATGAAGCATGGCAAGGCTCTGATGGAATCACGCCCGTTCTTAACCCGCATACCTGATCAAGCGTTACTGGTTGTCGATCGAGTACCAACCAGCATTCCAGGTGCAGGTCGCTATCAGTTCGTTGCGACTCGGGACACGGAGGGTACGTACGCAATGGTGTACGCTCCCGTCGGTCGCGCCTTCAAGGTTAAAATGGCGGCGATAAAAGGCCCGAAAGTAAAAGCTTGGTGGTTCAATCCCCGCGACGGCGTAGCAACGGCGATCGGCGAATTCGCAAATACGGGCGAGAAAGAATTCGTCCCACCCAATCCGGGTGAGATGCTCGACTGGGTGTTGGTACTCGATGACGCCGCCAAAAACTACGCAGCGCCAGGGCAACACAAATGATTCCTTGCCTGGCTTCTAAGACCGTCGCGCATCAGAGTTTCTTCATTCGCCCGAAGCAACATCTGTGGTGAATTCACAGGTAAGTACCGCTCGATTAATAAATGTCCGATTTGACCTTAGCGAAAGTCGCCAAGACTTTCGGAACTGTCGGCAGCCGAAACTCTTGACGAGTTTCGCTACGACAATAATTGATCGAGCAGTCCTAAGTCGGACAATTTCAATTATCATTTCTTAATCCAAGGTTCGACTTGGACTTATTCACTAAGGGTATCTTGATGCAGTTTTACCGACTACTACAAACAATATTGCTGCTCTTGCAGTTTCTGCCGACTGCGGATGCTGCCCAATTGAGCGTAATGCCCGAGAAGCTCGAACTTACGGGCCGCGATCCTATTCATGGTGTCGTGGTTTCGTTGACAGACGATAACGGCAAGGTGACCGATGTGACACGACGAGCGTCATATGAGATGGATACCTCGGACACCGCCTCCGTTGATGGCAAAGGTATCGTCAGTGCATTGTCCGATGGCCGCGCGACTCTGACCGTAAAAGTTGGCGACCTCTCGGCAACGGTTCCAGTTACAGTGGCGGGCTTCTCCGAACGGACGGCCCCCTCTTTCCAACAAGACGTGCTTCCGATCCTGACGAAGAACGGTTGCAACATGGGTGGATGCCACGGCAAGCTGGCTGGCCAAAATGGATTTCGGCTGTCGCTACGAGGCTACGCTCCGGAGTGGGATTACGCTTGGATTACTCGCGAGGTGAATGGGCGAAGGTTAGATTTTGGTTTCCCCGAGAGCAGTCTTCTACTCACGAAACCATCCGGCGATTTGCCTCACGAAGGAGGCATTCGGTTTCGTCCAGATTCGCGTCCGTGGCGTGTGCTTCGAGAATGGATCGCGGCTCGAGCGCCTGGTCCCAAATCCGATGAGTCGGATGCAGTGAGCCTTGAGGTTCTTCCAGGAGACCGAATGACGGCGATTGGCGAAACACAACAATTGCTTGTGCGAGCGAAGTACGCCGATGGCCGGGTGCGAGATGTAACCTGGCTAGCGCAGTTCTTTTCGAACGATGATGCGACGATTTCCGTGAAACCATCGGGGTTGGTGACACCGTTACGAAGCGGCGAAGGGGTGGTACGAGTTCACTTTCAAGGATTGGTGTCCGTAGTGAGTTTTACTGTTCCGTTTCCCAATACCGTCCCTACCGAGGTCTACACTGCTCAACAGAATGTGCTGGACGGTCCTTTGTTTCAAAAACTACAAATGCTTCGATTGCCGCCTTCGGGCCCGTGTACTGACGAAACTTTTTTGAGAAGGGTTTTCCTGGATGCAGCCGGAATATTGCCGACACCTAAGGAAGTCGCGGCATTCCAAGCAGATAGGAACATCGACAAGCGTGCCAAGGTTATCGAGTCACTCCTTCAAAGACCCGAGTTTGTTGACTATTGGACGCTTCAGCTTGCGGATCTTCTACAGAACCGAAAAGAGCGGGACCACGATGTGCGAGGTCCAAAGGGGGTAAAGTCGTTTCATATGTGGTTGCGCGCTCAGTTGGCCGCCAACCGATCTTGGAGCGACATTGCTCGCGATGTGCTTCTCGTTAAAGGTGACGTGGTCAAGCAGCCGCAAGCGGGCTACTTTGTGACAACGATCGGTGAGTTCAACAAAGTGGAAGAGAGCGAACTGCCGGATAGCGTCGCGCAGTCATTTCTTGGTATTCGCATTGGATGTGCACGATGCCACAATCACCCCCTCGAACGATACACACAGGATGACTTCTATCATTTTGCAGCCTGTTTTTCGAAGGTAAATCTCGATCGCAAGAACCCGCAAGGTGATTCGACTTCGGTCACTCAGACGAGCCGCAATGAACGCGAACAACAAAAACGCGTTGCAGACGCTGCGACCAAGCTTGCAGAGGCCTGTCTGGCCAGCACTTCGGATGAAGAAAAGACAAAGCGGATTGCGGATCAAAAACGCGAGCTGGACGAACAAACGAAACGCTTGAAGGAAATTCAGGAGAAGGCACCCGGTGTAAATCAACCTCGCACCAACAAGTTCATGCTAGCCCAACCGCTCGATCGTTCCGAGCTGAATTTCCAGGTTGGCGAAGACCCGCGTGTGCCCTTGGTCACTTGGATGTTGGCCAGCGAGAATTTTTCCGGTGCGATGGTAAATCGTCTGTGGAAACATTTCTTTGCGGTGGGGCTTGTTGAGCCCGTCGATGATTTGCGAGCCAGCAATCCCCCGTCGAACCCTGCGTTATGGAAGGTGCTGAATGATGAGTTCCGCAGCCACAATTACGACCTTAAACATATGGTCCGCCTCATCCTCAATTCTAGAGCCTGGCAACTTGACTCATCGACCACATCGGAAAATGAAAACGACGCGAGATTCTACTCACACTACAATGCGAAACGCCTCCCATCAGAGGTCTTACTCGATGCTATTGCCGCAGCAACGGACGTGCCGAACCGTTTCATTGGCTACCCGATTGGCCTTCGTGCGATGCAGCTCGCTGATTCGAATGCGGATTCCTATTTCCTGACGCTGTTCGGTCGAAGTGATCGCGTGACGGCTTGCGCTTGCGAACGGAAACAAGAGGTCACGCTGCCGCAACTATTGCACTTGAGCAACAGTGAGGATCTAGTTGCAAGCATCCGAAACGCCGATGGAAGACTTGCTAGTTTGCTCCTGGATTCAAACACCGCGACCATCATCGACGAAATCTTCTTATCAACCTTGAGTCGCCTTCCAACCGAGACCGAGCGTGCAACGATCACTGCGACGCTTTCTACTGACAGCACTGATTTGGTATTTACGGATCTCTTTTGGGCGTTGCTCAACTCGAAAGAGTTCGCATTCAATCACTGACCCAGTTATACGCCGAAAACTGACTAGAAATACACTCCGCACGAAGTCCTCCTGACACGATTCAACACGCAACGCAAACAGGCGATAAAAATAGGTAACTAATCATGATTGATCTTTCGCTTTCCAGTACCCGTCATCAACTTTGCAATGGCGTCTCGCGCCGAGATTTCATCCGAATTGGAGCGTTAGCACCGTTAGGACTTTCGCTTCCGCAGTTATTGGCCGCTAGCCCGGGTGGTAGAAACACGCGAGCCAAATCGGTGATCCTCATCTATCTCGGTGGCGGTCTGTCGCATCACGATTCGTTCGATATGAAGCCGGATGCAGTGGAACAGATTCGCGGCAAGTACAAGTCTATCTCTACAAGTGTGCCAGGCCTAAGCATCTGCGAATTGTTACCGAAAACGGCCCAGGTTATGGACAAACTGACCCTCGTCCGCAGTGGCACTCATGAGAATGACCATCATGAGACGGCTACCAATTGGGTGTTGTCAGGGCGATTCGGTACACCCTTTGGTGACCATCCGGCCATGGGTGCGATTGTAGCGCATGAGAGCGGCTTTTCCGGTGCAGTTCCGCCGTACGTGGCAGTACCCAAGAATCCTTCCTTCACTTGGGAACTTGGCAAAAGCGTTTGGTTGGGGGGACGCTGTGAGTCATTTAAAGCGGGGAATCCTAATGACACGAACTACCGTGTTCGCGACCTTGCGGCTCCCTCAGGTCAAACCCTTCAAGCACTTGAGAGGCGCAGGACGCTCCGAGCAGCAGTGGACCACCTCGCTGACCATGTGAAGGGCAATGACCAAATCGCCACCTACGACGAGTTCAGTCGCAAGGCCGCCGAAATGGTTCTTTCACCCCAGGCGCAATCGGCTTTTTCAATCGATAAAGAGGATACTAAAACGCGTGACGATTATGGACGAAACGAGTTTGGGCAAAGCGCTTTGCTGGCTCGTCGACTGGTTGAAAACGGAGTGCGCTTTGTGACCGTGAACTTCGGTGGCTGGGACCATCACGCAGATATTTTTAAAGGACTAGACAAGAAGCTACCGGATTTCGATCAGGGCTACGGGGCGCTGATTGGCGACTTGGACCAGCGTGGAATGTTGCAGGATACGCTAGTGCTGGCGATGGGAGAATTTGGCCGTACACCAAAAGTCAATGACAAAGCGGGACGCGATCACTGGGGCCGAGCTGGATCCATGCTTTGGGCAGGTGCTGGTGTTGCAAGAGGGGCTGTGATCGGCGCCACGGACAAAAATGGTGCGTTCGTTACCGATCGTCCAGTTCGCCCAGCCGATGTTGCCTGGACCGTCTACGAGGCATTGGGCATAGATCCCGAAAAACACTTGCACACACCCGAAGGAAGACCGGTCTCGATCCTAGCCGAAGGTGCAACCATCAAGGAACTTTACGCATGATGCGCACGATTCTGTTTTGCCTACTTGCATACGTCGTTACAGCTTCGGCAGACGACCCAAAAAAGGGTTCCGTGCGTATCACCGCCAACGAACCGGTTGCGATCATCCGCGGAACAAAGGCGGTTCTCAAGATCCGCGGATTCAAATTGAACGAAGCGATGGAGTTGCGGTTTCCGAATGCTCAAGGTGTGACCGCAGAGATCAAGGAAAAAAAGGAGTCCTCCCAACCACCAGGGCTGGACAACAAGATCGTGGGTGATTCGCAAGTTCTTGCGGAAATCTCACTGCCAGCCGATCTTCCGGAAGGCCCGTTGGATTATGTTGTCGTGACGCCTGCTGGCGAAGCGATCGGGAAGATCAAAGTGCTCTCAACCGATTCGGCGGCAGAGGAGAAGGAGCCCAACAACGGATTCAAAGAAGCAACAAAATTGCAGCTAGGCATTTCCATGATCGGCACCATCAAGGCCAACAAAGATGTGGATGTATACGAGCTCCTTGCCAAGGCTGGAAAGAAGTGGAAAGTGACCGTGACCTGTGGCGGAGCATTCCTAATGGATGCGGCCATTCATTGCTATAGCTCAGATCGCCAGTTCCTTGCAGCCGCCGACGATGGCGAAACTCGCGATCCTGTCCTGATATTCTCGACGTCCGTTGACGGACCAATATACCTTTGCGTCAGCGATGCGCATGATATCGGCGATGAGTGGCATAGCTATTTACTCGTTGTCGAAGAGGTCCAAGAGACAAAATGAAAAACAACCTTTTTTACGTTTGCTTAACTTGGCTAACGTTGACGTTTGTTGCAACAGCCCAAGAAGCAGACGTGTCGTTTCATCGAGATGTTTTGCCCATCCTCCGCGTCAACTGTTTTTCATGCCACAAGCCAAACAAGACCAAAGGTGGCGTGGATCTGACCACACATGGAGCATTGCTCAACGGAGGTGACAATGGGCAAATCATGGCAGTCGGGGATGCCAAGAAAAGCAGACTCATCGAATGTATTTGCGGTGAAGAGCCTGAAATGCCCAAGGATGCTGAGCCGCTATCGGCCCGAGAAATTGAATTGATTTCACGCTGGATCACACAGGGCGCCAAGTCGGATGAATATGCGGAATCCAGGACGAGACGGCCCGACGCGCCGCCGATCTACACATCGCTTCCAGCGATTCATGCCATTTCGTTCTCGCCGGATGGAGCGTTCCTCGCTGTTCCAGGCCGGCACGAGATTCTGCTGCATTCGATGGATGGTTCGGGCATCGTGAAGCGTCTGATGGGTGATTCCCCGCGACTGGAATCGGTTGCGTTTTCACGTGATAGTACGATGCTAGTCGCTAGTGGAGGTTCCGTTTCCGAGTTTGGCGAAGTTCAAATTTGGGACCCGATCAAGCTCCAACTCCTTCGTTCCATTAAAGCTTCGAATGACTCATTTTTCGGGGTTTCTATTTCGCCAGACAATCAGCTTGTAGCAGTTGGCTGTGCAGACAAGCTGGTGCGTGTTTTTAGCATTGCAGAAGGTAAAGAAGTCATGCGATGCGACAACCACCTCGACTGGGTTTTCGGTACTGCTTTCACCAATGACAGTGAACGCTTGGCCACCGTGAGTCGCGACAAGGCAGCGAAGCTGATCGAAATCGCTACCGGTCACCTGATCGATGACATCAACCAGTCTCGCGATCCTCTTGTATGCCTATCGCGGCATCCAATGCACGATCAGATCGCAACTGGTGGCACGGAGGGAAAGATACGCCTGTTCAAAATGGAGCCACGCGGTGGACGGTTGGCCGAAGGTGACAATAAAGAGAACAGCTTTGTACGGGAATACGAACACATGGCATCGCCTATCCAAGCCATCTCATTCTCACCCGATGGCATCCTGGTCGCGTGTAGCGCTGAGTCGGGTGAAGTTAGGATTTTCAAAACGGAAAACGGTCGTCGTGTAGCTCAGATTCACGCGAAGCAAGGGCCTATATTTGCTCTCTCTTTCACATCCGATGGTAAGCAACTTGCGACGGGTGGATACGATGGTCGCATTCGTTTCTATGATGCCGAAAAAGGGGATTTGTTAAAGGAGTTCGAAGGTGTTCCATTCAAGGCGAGCGGCAGAATGAGTCATACCCTCCCCTCGCTTCGCTCGACCCTCCCGGGGGGAGGGTGAAGTCACTCTCCCTCTGGGAGAGTCGGCCTGAAAGGCCGGAGAGGGGTTGCATCACACT
>JBBRJI010000074.1:0-13581 GCA_038219625.1 Pirellulales bacterium
CGGAGCTATGACGCCGGGCCAACGCACAATCATCGGTACTCGATGGCCCCCTTCGAAGATATCGGCTTTGTGCCCACGGTACGGTCGACAAGGATCGTGTCCCATCTCGCGAAGGCTCGGAAGATCCGCTTGAGGCGAACAACCGTTGTCGCTCGTAAAAAAAACAATCGTATCCTTGTCCAGCTTGTACCGTTCGAGGGCGTCAAGGATCCGGCCGATGCATTCATCCTGTTCCATGACAAAATCGGCATAAGGATTCAAATGGCTCTTTCCTTCCCATTCTCTGTTTGGAGCGATCGGTGTATGCGGCGATGCAAAGGGCACGTAAAGAAAAAACGGTTGGTCGCGGTGGTCTTGCGAACGGCGTTCGAGATAAGCGATGGCTTCACCTGTCAGACGCGGCAGTACGCCTTCGGCAGTGAATTCTGGAGCGCCGGGGCCTCGGCGCGTTTGGCTTTTGTCCGTTGCGAAACGCATGCCAAACGATTTATCGATGGAAGGCATTTCCGTGACAGCGCTGTCTTTTAGAAAAACGTAAGGGACCATATCGAGCGATGCACTGATACCGAAATACTCATCAAATCCTGCTTGAAGGGGGCCAGTTGCGAATGGCTGGCTGTAATCGACGCTTCGTGTCTGGTCCGCGGTTTCGATTGCTAAATCCGAAACAGTTTTCCCTGGTTGTTTCTGCCAGTCGAGACCAAGATGCCATTTGCCGATGCAGGCGGAATGATAACCATTATGTTTCAGGAATTTCGGGACAGTCGATTGATTGGGCGCAATCAAACTGGGGCTGAGTCCACCAAGAACCCCGTTTTGAAGTTTGGTCCGCCAAGCGTATCGTCCACAAAGGATGCCGTAGCGAGTTGGAGTACAGACCGCAGAGCCAGAATGAGCGTCGGTAAAACGCAAACCTTGTGCAGCCAAACGATCCATGGCCGGCGTTGAAATCTTGCTCTCCGCGTTGAACGCTTTCAAGTCACCGACACCTAAATCGTCGCAGAGCAAATAGACAATATTAGGGTGTTTTTTTAGCTTTGATGACTCGTCGGCAAGGGAAAGGGGCACGCTAGAGGAGAGGAACAACGAGATTGTCAACAACACGATTATTGCCGACTTTTTTAAGGGGACGCCAATAAGTGCCAGATGATGCATAATAGGTTCTTCCGAAGTTCCGTAATGGCGAAACAGCTTTCGCAGTCTACGCTCGATTGTACTATGCGGATTAGGATACGTGTGGCACGCAAGGATACGTGTGGCACGCAAGGAGTAGCACGCAAGGATACGTGTGGCACGCTCTGAGGTACGAAGGGCGTGGGAATCGCTAGAATCGTTGCTGCAGTTCATCACGCCCATCGCTTTCGCTCTGGGACGTGCCACACGGAAGGATGCGTGCCACACGGAAGGATACGTGCCACACGGACGAATACATGCCACACGGAAGGCATTTAGGCTACCAACGTACAAACTGGAGGAAACACCTGCATGCGAGTCACAGTAGAGTTTTTTGGGATTCCTCGCGCTCGGGCGGGTGTACCCCAAACTCTAGCCAATGGCTCAACTCTGGGAGAGGTCTTTCTGGATCTCGCTCAGCGATTCCCCGCCTTAGGCGAAGAATGCATTCAAGGCGGTTCTTTGAAAGCCGGATATACCGCAAATTTGCAAGGAGAAAAGTTTGTGACCGCCCCAACAACTCTATTGAACGAAGGGGACTTGATTCTACTTCTATCAATCGACGCGGGCGGATAGGACAATTTGCAGTGCTGGGATTCATCCTAGCTTTTAGATCCGACTCCGCACAGGTTAAGAAGCAGGACCGGACGACACTTGTGTTTGTCGAGCACGAGCACGATTAGAAATACGATCAGAATCAGGATTACGTAATGCAACCAATTCACGGATACCACGGACGCTATCTTCGAGTCGATTTGTCGACGGGCCTTTCCACGGAGGTCGTGCTTGAAGAAAAACTCTTAAGGGAGTTCCTTGGCGGAAGCGGCCTTGGTGTTGCATTGATGCTGAAGGAAGGTGCGGCCGCCATGGATCCGCTCGCACCGGACGCCGTTTTGGCCTTTGTGTTTAGTCCTCTCGTAGGTAGTCCATTGACGACGTCGGCTAAGTTTGCAGTGGTTAGCAAGAGCCCGTTGACACAAAGGCTAAACGATTCGCTTGCAAGTAGCGGATTTGCTTTGGCGGGAAAGAAGACTGGCTTCGATGCAATCGTGCTAGTGGGAAGGGCAGACCGACTTTCTATCCTGGTCATTGACGATCAAGGTGTTCGCTTGGAGTCCGCCGACGAATTGGTGGGTTGCTCCAATCGCGGCACGCAGGAGGTTCTACAGAGTCGCCTTGGCCCTGAATTCAAAACCGCTACTATTGGCCCTGCCGGCGAAAAACTCGTTCCCTACGCGACAATCTCACACGATGGTCGACATGCAGGACGTGGCGGTAGCGGCGCGGTGCTGGGCTCCAAGAATATCAAGGCGATTGCTGTTCGAGGGACTCGGCGAGTGCAATGGGCGAATCCTTCCGCTTTGATGAGCCTTGCCAAAAAACTATCGGAACGATCCTTTGGCCCGGCCACCGCCAAATACCGCGAACTGGGGACCGCTTCTAATTTGCTGATGTTCAATCGACTAAACGTCCTGCCGACTCGCAACTTTCAACAGGGGAGTTTCGAGGGTGCAATAACGATCTCACCGGAGGAACTTAATGCCACCCGTGATCGCACTCGAGCCTCTTGTGCGGCCTGTACCATCGGCTGCGAGCATCTCTATAGCTTAAAGAGCGGTGACGGATCCGTTCGGCTCGAGTATGAGAATTTGTTCGCTCTCGGACCATTGTGCGGGATTGATGATCCGGAATTCGTACTGGAAGCATCGCGGCGTTGCGATGATATCGGAATCGACACGATCAGCGCTGGCGGGACGATTGCCTTTGCCATGGAATGCGCCGAACGAGGGCTTTTGGATGCTCCCTGGCTGCGTTTCGGAGATGGCAATGCGTTGTTGCGCGCATTGGACTCCATTATAAGTGGGGAAGGGTTGGGTCCACTTCTGGCCATGGGGAGCCGTCGCATGGCTATGGAAATTGGTCATAATTCAATTGATTTCGCACCCCAGGTCAAAGGTCTTGAACTGCCTGGATATGACCCACGTGGATTGCAGATGATGGCGCTCGGATTCGCAGTGAGTACTCGCGGAGCAGACCACAATCGCTCCGGGGCGTATGAAGTTGATTTCTCAGAAGCGGTTGATCGTCGCAATGTCGGCCCTGAGTCTGCTCATTTGGCTATCGAAACCGAGGACAAAGCGGCTCTGATGGATTCACTCATTCTGTGCAAGTTTCTGCGCGGCGTCTTTGCGGAATTCTTTGAGGAGTCGGCAGAAATATTGAGTTTGGTCACTGGCTGGGAAGTAAGCGCCGACGAGCTTCGCGAGACAGCTCAACGTATCGTAACGACCAAGAAGCGATTCAACATACTGGCTGGATGGACTCCTGCCGAAGACACACTCCCAGCCCGCATGTTGCAAAAAGCACTTCCCGAGGATTCTCGTTCCCATTTGTCAGCGGACCGCCTTGCCTCGCTAATAAAAGCGTACAATTTGGCTCGTGGATGGACCGAAGAAGGCTGGCTCCCGTAAGCCAGCCAGCCCACCTGACCCCTGACCCCTGACCCCTGAAAACTGACACCTGACAACTGACCCCTGACAACTGAAAAACATGCTCGAAACATTTATTCTCATTCCCGGCCGAACTACCGATCAAGGTTGTGGCGTCAGCGAGGGCAAATTTAAGGCGAAATACCAAACCGCGGTGAATTCCTTGCAAGTCGCACCCGGCGACATGGAACGACTTGGGCTATCCGAAGGTGATCGCGTGCGACTAACAGGTGAAGAAGGTCAGTCCGTCGAAGTCTGTATCACTGCCGCAAAGAAAGACGAGTTGCCCGAAGGACTTCTATTCATCGCATATGGCAATATTTCTAGCCAGTTGATGACTGGCGATACACACGGTTCCGGAATGCCCACCAGCAAGGGGATGGAAGTGACCATGGAGTTGTTACAGAAGGCTACGTCATGACTTATGCGGCTACTCAAGTTTACGCGCCCACTCCAAGCGTTCCGGGCGAGCTGAAGGTTATTCAGGACGCTACCTGCACTTTTTGCGGTTGTGTTTGTGATGACATCGAACTGACAGTCAAAGACGATCATATCATCGAAGCCAAGCGAGCATGCGTGCTGGGCAAAGCTTGGTTTTTGAATCATAGCATCGAAGATCGACCAAGCTGCATGGTCGATGGCAAACCTGCCACGTTAGAACAGGGCTACGATCGCGCGGCCGAAATTCTGACGCATGGCAAGTACCCGATCGTGTATGGTCTGAGCGATTCTCCATGTGAAGCCCAACGCGTCGCCGTCAGCATCGTCGACTGGATCAAGGGTACGATAGACACGACCACCAGCGTTTGTCACGGACCTTCTGGAATGGCCTTTCAAGGAGTCGGTGAGGTGACTTGTTCCTTAGGCGAAGTTGCGAATCGAGGCGACCTGATCATGTTCTGGGGCTCCAATCCAGCAGAGAGTCATCCTCGCCACTTCACCAAGTATAGTCTCATGCCCAAAGGGATGTTCCTGCCAAACGGTCGCAAAGATCGCACTTGTGTGCTGGTTGATGTTCGAAAGACCAAGAGCGCCAAGGCGGCCGACATTTTTATTCAGATTAAGCCTAAGAGGGACTTCGAAGCCCTTTGGACTTTGCGAGCCTTGGCCAAAGGGATTGAACTCGACCCGGACCTGGTGCAACGGGAAACCGGAGTTGAGTTTTCCGTGTGGACCGATCTGATGGATCGCATGAAAGCCTGCAAATTCGGCGTGATTTTCTTCGGTATGGGCTTGACCATGACTCGGGGCAAACACGCCAACAGCGAGGCGATACTGGCTCTGACACGCGACATGAACGAGCACACACGATTCGTGGCCAAACCCAATCGGGGTCACGGAAATGTCACTGGGGCCGACAATGTGGTTTCATGGCGAACAGGTTATCCATTTGGCGTCAACCATTCTCGCGGTTACCCTCGTTTCAATCCAGGTGAGTACACGACATCCGACACACTAGCCAATCGAGAAGCGGATTGCGGGATGACGATTGCTTGTGATCCGATGGCCAATTTTTCGCAACCTGCGAGAGAGCATCTGGCTTCGATTCCATTCATCGCACTGGATACCAAAGAAACGCCTACGACTCGAGTTGCGGCCGTGGCTTTCACCGTGGCCACATACGGGATAAATACCGGGGGCACAGTCTATCGGATGGACGATGTGCCGATCCCACTTCGCCCTGCCTTTCCGTCGCCGCACCCCAGCGACTACGACGTCCTAACGGAGATAGAAAAACGCGTGAAGAAAATTTTAGGCGTGACTCACGTATGACCTCTTCAGACTACATAAAAATCTCGCAGGGGCTTGTCTACGACCCACTGCATGGCATCGATGGTGAAGTTCGAGATATCTGGATTCTCGACGGGCGCATTATTGATCCACCAACGGATCTTGCCATCCGTCCTTCGAGAACGATTGATGCTAGTGGCTTGGTTGTGATGCCTGGCGGAATCGATATGCATTGCCACATCGCTGGTCCGAAGGTAAACGTGGCGCGCAAAATGCGACCGGAAGAAAAACGAAGGGGCGAACAGATGCCCCGTACCGATATCACGCATAGCGGATCGTTGGGGAGTGTACCGAGCACGTTCGCTACGGGCTACAAGTACGCAGCCATGGGATACACCACCGCGTTCGATGCGGCCATCCCGCCGCTTGGGGCTCGACATGCTCACGAAGAATTTGAGGACACCCCGTGCATCGACAAGGGCTTCTATGTGCTCATGGGAAACAATCACTACGTGATGCAATCCCTCATGAAAAAGGAACCTCAAAAACTCAAGGCGTTTATTGGGTGGTTGCTCGCGTCCACCAAGGGATTTGCTCCCAAACTGGTCAACCCCGGCGGAGTCGAAGTTTGGAAATCCAAGCAAGCGGGCAACGTCAGCGGCCTGGATACGCTCGTCGATCATTTCGATGTGACACCTCGCCAGATCATCAAAGGCGTTGCACAGGCGGCAGCGGAACTTGGATTGCCGCATCCGGTTCATATCCACTGCAACAATCTCGGGATGCCAGGGAATTGGGAAACAACGCTTGAGACCATGCGAGCTTTGGAAGGTCACCGCGGTCACATCACGCACATTCAGTTTCACAGTTACGGTGGTGGGGCTGGTGACGAAAACACCTTCAATAGCAAAGCGATTCAACTGGCAGAGTACGTCAACGCGAACCCCAATATTACGATCGATGTCGGTCAGGTGTTGTTTGGTGAAACGACCAGCATGACAGGTGACGGTCCTTTGGGGTACTTTCTTTCGAAGGTGTACGGCGGCAAGTGGTTTAGCAGCGATACAGAAATGGAATCGGGCTGCGGGATCACTCCGATCAAGTATCGCAATAAATCCCTGGTGCATTCGTTGCAATGGGCGATTGGTCTGGAGTGGTACTTGTTAGTGAAAGATCCGTGGCGTGTCGTCATGAGCACCGATCATCCCAACGGTGGCTCGTTCCTGGCCTATCCTCAGATTATTCGTTTCTTGATGGATCGAACGTACCGAAGAGATATTTTGAAGACTTGCCCGCCAGAGATTCTACAGCGGTCTTCGCTGTGGGATATCGATCGCGAATACACACTCAACGAAATTGCCATTATCACCCGTGCCGGTCCGGCGAAGATTTTGGGTTTGAAGAACAAGGGGCATCTCGGTGCAGGTGCTGATGCCGACATCACGTTTTATACGCCGCATGAGAACAAAGAGATCATGTTCGAGATGCCTCGGGTGGTGATTAAGTCCGGCCGAATCATCGTGGAGCAAGGCGAGATTCGCGAGACGCTGATCGGAAAGACGCTGCACGTCCAGCCGAACTACGACCAAGCGGTTGAGTCGGATATTCAGGAGTGGTTTGAAAAGTACTATTCTATCCGGTGGAGAAATTATCCGGTGGATTTGAGTTACCTGGTTGAATCGTGTGTGATTCCAACGCTTTGATTCCAATCATTGTCGCCTTTCGCTCTGCGAAAGTGCGCACTGCAACCGCACTTTTGCGGAGCAAAAGGCGACAATGGCCTGCCACCCGAACAGGGTTACTTCATCCTAACGCATCCTAACGCTCGCCTAACTTACCACGAGTTTCCTAATGCCAGAGGCTCAAAATTCTCCATTGCAACTGCACGGTGTCGAAATCATCGACACGTTTGCGGAAGCGTTTCCGATCAAAGCCGCTCGACTGATTATCACGGCCGACAGCCTTCGCTGGGCAACCATCGCCGCGACGGTCATGTGCGGGAACGCCACCAGTGTTATTGCTTGCGATGTGGAAGCCGCTATAGAACGCACGGTAACTGTCGAGGAAACTCCTGACGGTCGCCCTGGTGTTTCGGTGCTTGTCTTTGGCTTTAGTGTCGACGCATTGGGCAAGGCGCTACAAGGCCGCGTTGGCCAGTGTATTCTCACCAGCCCAACGTCGGCGTGTTATAACGGCATTAGCGATTGCCCTAAGGAAAAGCAGATCCGGATAGGGGGCGCGATACGCTATTTCGGAGATGGTTTTCAGAGCGCCAAGAAGTTCGAAGACCGCCGCTATTGGCGAATTCCCACCATGGACGGTGAATTTGTCTGTGAAGATTACTTTGGAACCGTGACCGGAGTCGCCGGCGGAAACTTAATTATCTGTGGGACGAATGCTTCGTCCACTTTGTCGGCGGCCGAAGCGGCGGTAGACGCGATAGGCACAGGCCGTGACGTGGCCTTGCCATTTCCAGGGGGCATCGTGCGTTCAGGTAGCAAAGTGGGTTCGCGATATCCCAAGTTGAAAGCCAGCACCAACGATGCATATTGTCCAAAGCTTCGCGGTCTCACAAGAACTTTACTACCGACGAACTGCCAGGCGGTCTACGAGATTGTGATTGACGGCCTATCATATGAAGCAGTTCAAGCCGCCATGAAACGCGGTCTGCATGCAGCCGCAGTATCGCCCAACATTCTTCAAATAACCGCCGGCAACTACGGTGGCAAACTCGGCAAGCACCATATTCACCTTCGCGACTTGTTGTAAGGCGAACGGCGGCGCATTGCTGCTCTTGTAAACTCCGCGCAAAAGCCCGTAGACCAAGCGGCGACCATTGATGCGGCTTGGAGCGATTTCGATTATGATTTACTGGAACGAGCGTACTGCCTGCGTTCAGCGGGGTCGTATCGCGCAGAGCCCTTGCATGTACTAAATCCAGCAACTTGGTGAGCAACATCTTGGAAACACATTCCGTTCCTAATGAGCAACGCTCAAGTTCACTTTGGCGGCTATGGCCATTTTGGCTGTACGTTGTGGTCGCATTCGTGTTTGATATTGCTTGCTCGCCGATGATCATCCGAAACGATTTGCTTCTTCCTTGGATGCGAGACTATGTGATCGCTCTTGTAATAGGCTCAATAATTGGTCAAGCTTGTTTTGTATGTCTCATCGGCGGTCTCGCGGGACGTACCTGGCTCAGCGGATATGTGTTCGCGGTCGTCCTTGCATCCATGGGGGTATTTTTATTTCTCTTGGGTGAAGACCTGTACTTATTTTATCGAGTCAACATGCAAAGAGGTTGGTCCATACTTCTTGTAAATGCGATGCTCGTTCCTGCATTTGTCCTTGCAGGCGCGACGCCGCTACTTGTGTTTCGAGGCCGTTTAGGATGGCGGCTCACTCGAACAAAAGAGCAAGGACACACACCTCAGAGTTGGGGAGTCGAAGAACTGCTAATAGGTACAGCTATCACGGCGTCATGCCTTATTGTTGCTACATCCGCTGCGGAAATTGTACAGGTGCCGACGTTTCGATTTTTGCTACCTCTCGGTGTTTTTAGTTGCACTGTGGCTGCGGCCTCGCTTCTCGGAGTTGCGCCTGCGGTTTGGCTTTGTTTTCGCACAACGTCATGGCGGCGGCGGTTCACCGTTATGGTGCCGTTTGTTGGAATTGTCGTGCTGGTGACGATGTCAATCTCGGCGATTGTTGACGCAATAATAGTTGGATTGAGTTCAGGAGGAGGTAGGACGCCGAGATTCCCTGTTTTGTTTTATTCAGTAGCTATTAGTGCGGTTTCCGCCATCGTGTTTTTGACTGGATTGACAACACTGATTTTGTCGGGTTATCGACTCTTCCAATCCATTCCTGATAGCGTTGCGTCTACCAAGCCTCTCAATTCGAATCCGTCTCCATTAATTGACGATGACGCGTCGAACGAGGTCCAATTGGGTTACAACGTCCTGATGCACCGCGCCATTGCCGGACTGATACTTGGCTTCGCACTGGTAGTAAGCATCTCTACATCCAATCTCGAACAAAGTCGCGCCATTGGGTTGACGGAGTTTCAATATGTTGCCATGGAACTTGGTGAGAAAGGCGTGTTGCGTCTTAACGCGAACAACGAACCAGTGGAAATCAAGGTTTCTCCTGATACTTCCTTAGACGACCTATTGAAAAACGGGAGCTTTCGACAGATTCAATTTCTGTCCCTTGCTAACTGCAATTTTGGAGACGATGACGTTCCTAAGCTCTCGCAGTTTACTGCTCTCTATAGCTTGGACCTGGAAGGAACACAAATCACGGGTGAGTGTTTTTCGACATGGCGTCCACCGTTACTAAATCACTTGGATCTAAGCAACTCTGGCGTAACCGACCAGACTCTAGCACACGTAGCATCACTGCCTGCGCTGCTAACTCTAAATCTGGCCAATACGGAAATCACTGATGCAGGACTTCTCATGATCGCAAAAACGAAAACCCAACACATCGATCTTCGAGGTACCAAGGTAACTGCTGCGGGCTTATGCGAAAGTAAATTTGCTGGATGGCAGATCTTTCTGGATATGAACCAATTCACTCCAGAAGAGGTCCGTCGCATCAGAAATAGCGCGAATATCGTTTTGGGACAGGAGTTCCCTTGGTAACCGGGATTTGGCGTTCGCCAACAAACGAATGTGCTAAATACACGAGTGGGTTGGTATGGTAGGTCGTACGCATGGCGTTTTTAGTAAACACGATGAGCAACTTTTTATTAGGACTGCTGAGATGTGGCGTTTTTTCGTTTTAGTAGTCGAATTGCTGGTGTGCATCCCGAAGCTATCCGATGCTGTTTCTCAGGAGGTTGACTCGGAATTGCGACAGCAGTTCTTTCAAGGAATTGCTAAGGCAGAACGTGATTTCGAGATACAGACGGTGAGAGCTAATTTCGAATATACGAGTCGTTGGACATCGCTTTCGCCGAAAACCGCGGAGTTGCGTAAGACAAAAGTTTCGAACTTGGAAGCGGAAATCTTGACTGAGGTCGCAATGTGCGATGACTTTTTCCTTGAGTCTGGAAAGGATCCAAAAACGGGTGCCGATTTCGTTAGGGCAAAGAATGATAGGTATGTGTTTTCGATCGCAAAAATCAAGGGAAGAACAAGTCTGGATTTTGTTAAGCAAATGGGTTTCGACAAATTTGTCGATACGCTTGTTGCTGACAACGCTACATATCCCAGTAATTCTTGCGTTTGAACCTTAATCCGCTAGAGCCTCAGGCTCCTTTGGGCGTATTTGGACCGCAGCTTGCGCTGCGTTGTTCTGCTACGCTCGCGAGTATTTTTCTAACTTGCTCCAGCCGTGCGGGTTTAATTAAGTGATGATTGAAACCAGCCTCCATCGAAGCTTGCCGATCCGATTCCTGACCATAGCCAGTTAACGCAACGAGGACAACATTCTTGAGCGTCGGCTGCTTTCGAATCTGCTTGGCAACTTCGTATCCGTTCAGACCTGGTAGCCCGATATCGAGCAACACAACATCGGGGATGTATTCTTTAGCGATCTGGACAGCATTCGGTCCGTCATGTGCCGTTCGCACTTCATTTCCAGATTCCTTCAGCAGCATGGAAAAGCTCAAAACGGTGTCGACATTGTCGTCGACTACGAGAACGCGTAATGGACTTTGGCTTCTTGCGGGCGGGGCAGTAACAACTGAGGCAGGCTCAGCGGGCATAGAAATTTCCACTGGGAGCCGAACGACAAACTCGCTGCCTTGCTTTAGCGTACTGAACACTTCGACTCTACCGCCATGCAACTCAGTGAGTCGTTGAACCAGTGCGAGCCCGATGCCTAACCCACCTTGAGAACGATCGAGTGAACGTTCTGCTTGGGTGAATAGATCGAAAATGCATGGCAGCAATTCGGGGGTAATCCCCACACCAGTGTCTTTTACTCGCAGAATGCATTCGTCCCCAATTTGCTCGGCGATAAGCCAGATCTTTCCGTTGGGGTCTGTGTATTTTACGGCATTGGTTAGCAAGTTGACCAAAACCTGTTCAAGCCTCGCCGCATCGGCATGCAGCCAGATCGGTTCCGCTGGGATCGTCACGTTGATCTCATGCCCGCGTTGCAGAATCAACGGGCGAACAGTTTCGACCGCCGATCGCATTATTTCTCCGATTGCAACAGAGACCTTTCGAAGTTGCACCATCCCTGTCGTGATTCGCGATACTTCGAGAAGGTCATCTACAAGGTGCTGCAGTTGATTGGTCTGACGTTCAATGATTCCTCTTGCCTCTTTCTGGAATTCGTTCTCGTTGCTACTTTGCATGCCAAGCATTTGTACGGCATTGGAAATAGGAGCCAAAGGGCTACGAAGTTCGTGGGAGAGCATCGCTAGGAATTCATCTTTTCGTCGATGTAAATCCGAGAGTTCGGCCGCTTGACGTTGCATTTGCTTTTCAAGTCGACTCCGCTCGGTAACGTCGCGTGCGGCGGCGAAGACCCCTTGCAGCTTCCTGTCGCGATCGTAGAAAGTCGTTGCATTGTAGGATACGATCGTTTGTTGTCCGTTTCTCGCTCGGGCTGTCAGCTCGTAGTCGGTAACTTTGCCTTCTGCTAGCACTAACTTGATTCCAGCTTCTGCAAAGTCTGGGTTCGTAAAATAGATTTTGAATGGGGCTCCGATCAGTTCATCCCTAGTGCAGCCGGTGAGCTCCTCCATCTGCTTGTTCACATCGCTAATGATGCCACGTGGATCGGTAGTGATCAGCGCGTCAATGTGGGATTCGATGAGCGAACGAGTGTAGAACTGGAGATCTCGTACGCGTTGATCGAGGAGCATACGCTCAGCTTCTACTTGTTTACGAATCGTAACATCACGGGCCGCAGCGAATACTCCCTGCAACTTGCGATCGCGGTCGTAGAACGTGCTCGCATTGTATGAGACAACTGTTTCAGTACCGCTTTTCGTATGGGCGGTCAATTCGTAATCGGTGACTTTGCCTTCGGCCAGAACCAGTCTGATTCCAGCTTCGGCTCGATCCGGGTTGGTAAAGTAGTCCTTAAAGGGTGCTCCGATGAGTTCGTCGCGAGTGGAGCCGGTCAGTATCTCCATTTGCCGATTGACGTCGGTAATGATGCCTCGTGGGTCGGTAGTGATCAGAGCATCCATGTTGGATTCAATGAGCGAGCGAGTGTAAAACTGTTGATCGCGAACACGCTGATCGAGCAGCATACGTTCCGCTTCGACTTGCTTACGAGCTGTATTGTCGGTGCCGATGAGCAGGTAGCCGATGATATTTTCTTGAGCATCGCGAAGTGCGGTCACCGATACAATCGCGGGGAAACGAGTGCTGTCCTTTCTAATGTACGTCAATTCGTAGATGTCTTCGATTCCACGGGAGGCTTTGAAGACCAGCGCTTCAAAACCGGGTGTTATGGTGGTTTGAAGTTCCGAGCTTAGGGCTTTTGCTCGTGCGATGACTTCCTGCGGATCCGATATGTCGGCGGGCGTAATTTTGTTCATGACTTCCGCTGCTTCGTAGCCGAGCATGCGTTCAGCTCCGACATTAAAGATCTGAATGACTCCCTTCTCGTCGGTGGCTATACTGGAAAAATTGGCGGAATTGAAGATTGCATTTTGGAGCGCGCCCGCGTTTACCAAATCCTCTTCAGCCTTCTTTCTCGCCGTGACATCTTCCATGGCGAGAACGAGCAATTCGCCATGCTGACCCGCTTGAAGTTTCCTCGCGTTGAGCAGCATGAATCTGCGACCAATGGCTGGAAACGTATGCTCGAGCTCAAAATCGTCGAACATAGAGCTCTTTGGGACGATGTCCTCCAGAAGAGTTCGTAGGTCGGGGATGTCCCATTGGCCATTTCCAAGTTCGTAAATGAGGCGCCCCTCGGTTTCCGCCGCCGAGACTTGAAAGGTCTGATAAAAAGCGCGATTTGCCGATCGAACGCGAAGGGTTGCGTCGAGGATGAGTAGAGGCTCACGGACCGTATCAACAATGTTTTGAGCATAGTTTTGAATGTCTTCGACGAGCGGCTGTGGAACTAAATTTGGCATTGTTTGGTGAGCCTGCAACTCGATTTTCGACGGCGAACAGCTTCGTTTCAGCTCTCCGGCAATGTTGATTCGGAAACGGCACAGGCATAAAAAAGCCGACGAAACAAGACCCTTTAGTTAGGATTTTGCCGCGCC
>JBBRJI010000075.1:0-13443 GCA_038219625.1 Pirellulales bacterium
GGTGCCGTAATCGCAACGCCTCTAAGACCTAACTGGCAAAGTAACGCCATATCCGGCGTTATTCGACGTACCATGCCTTCACTCTCGTACACCACGATATAGTCCTCCGCTGCCAGCGTTTCAATGGGATGCTCGCCCAATGCCTTGAGCAACGGAACAGGAGGTTCGCATGGTGACGGCTCCCTGGACGGAAAGTTCATCTCAAAGCCTGAACCAAGGCGTTTTACGACCAACTCGCCGCTCCTCGTATGAAAAGAAACGGACGGACTCGAAACGCCTTCATGGGCAAACAGCACATGAGCGGCTGCTAGTGTTGCATGGCCACACAAGTCAACTTCCGCCAGTGGCGTAAACCATCGCAGCTCATATTGTGATCCCGCGGGTACGAGGAACGCTGTTTCCGAAAGATTGTTTTCTTCTGCTATTGCCTGAAGAAGGCTATCCGGTAGCCAAGACTGCAAAGGAACCACAGCGGCAGGATTTCCGCCGAATACTTTTGCCGAAAAGGCATCTACCTGATATTGCTTTATTTTCATGCTTCATCCTTAGACATGCACTATGGCTCTCGAAAAAAACCACGAACCGCATTCCAAAAATAGTGAAGCGGAATGGCAGGACGGTTTATCTGCACAAAAACGCTTCCCCGCGCCTAGCAAGCCTCAGTCTAGCCGATCCTGTAGTACTACGTCGCAGATCTGTACTCTGTGATTCTCTGAATGATTGGTCGGATTGGAAACGGAGCGAATCTGTGTAGAACTCTAAATTCGATTCGCGAAAGAGAACGGGCGGCACTTCGTTTGCACTAGTTTGCATGAGATCAGCACCAAATTCCAACATTCGGAAACAAACATGACTAACAATACCCTTGAAGCGAATAGCAACTATCGAACTCCAATCGGATTAGAGATGCGTGCCATCGAGTACGATCAATATGGGGACGCGAGCGTACTCCATGTCGCAGATCACCCGGTTCCAGTACGTTTACCTGGCCAGTTAATGATCCGAGTGTTGGCTTCGAGTGTGAATCCAATCGATTACAGGTTTCGACGTGGAGATATGAAGGTGCTGATACCTTTCGGCTTCCCACGTGTACCCGGCTACGATGTGTCAGGGTTCGTAGCCGAAACGGATAACGACAGTTCTTTCGTAGTTGGCGATCGTGTCATGGCCTTTCTCGATCACACCCGCGGCGGTGCGTTGGCTGACTATGCTGCTTGTTCCGTCTCGTGCGCCGCCAAGATTCCGGACACGATGTCGATGGAGGACGCGGCTGCGATGCCCTTGGCGGGGACGACCGCCCTTCAATCGTTACGGGATCATGGGAAAATCAAGAGCGGGCAAACCGTGCTAATTAACGGCGCAAGTGGTGGTGTTGGAATGTTCGCGGTGCAAATTGCAAAATATTATGGATGTCATGTCGACGCGATCGCGAGCGGTCCCAATCGAGAATTTTGCTTATCGCTCGGAGCGGATCACTTCTATGACTACGAAAAGGATGACTTCACCAAGTCCAACGAACGATGGGACATTATTTTTGATGTAGCAGGCAAGGCACATTTTCTCGATGCGCGCGCCGTATTGAAAGATGGCGGGCATTTCATCTCAACCGAGCCGAACGTGAAGGGTCTACTGATGACAATATTCACCTGGCCACTATCGAAGTCTGGTCAAGTGATGCTTGCATCTCCCTCGGGCGACGATCTTCGAGAGCTGATCCGACTCTATGATCTCGGCAAATTGAAAGTCACTATCGATAGCCGATTTACTTTCGAACACGCCGCTGAAGCTCATCGTCGCATCGAAGCAGGAGTTGATCACGGTAAAGTTGTGCTCACGAATGATCCGATTGTCGAATGATTCAAGACTATTTTTGCTGTGCACCGCTTGCCCAGTTTTTCCATGAACAGCGGCAATAATGACACAGTAATTTCTTTTGAAAACTCGGAAGTGGCGCACCGAATGCACTGCCAGCTCCCTTAGATCGGTTCAATAGTTACGAAATAAGGAAAGAATACGAATGACATCGAAAACAAAAAACACCAAGCAATCCGAGAAGCCCGTTTGGTTCATCACCGGATGCTCCACTGGATTTGGACGGCAGATCGCGAAGCATGTTCTCGAACTGGGATATCGAGCAGTCGTAACGGCTCGCGACCCCGAGGACGTTCGTGAACTTGCTGAGCTTGGGGATACTTTGGTTCTCAAGCTGGATGTGACGGATAGGTCGCAAGCCGAAGAAGCAGTAAAAGCCGCTGAAGCTCACTACGGAGGCATCGATGTGCTAGTCAACAATGCGGGCATCGGCTACTTCGCCGCCGTGGAGGAAAGCGACGAGGAGGAAGTCAGAAAGATGTTTGAAGTGAATGTATTTGGACTGTGCCGAATGATTCACATCGTTCTGCCTGGAATGCGAAAACGCCGCAAGGGTTTCATCGTCAATCTCTCTTCGATTGGCGGTTTGCGCTCATTCCCAGCGTTGGGCTATTACAATTCGACGAAATATGCTGTCGAGGGTTTGTCGGAAGCACTTTGGCAAGAAGTGGAACCATTGGGCATTAAAGTAATGCTCGTCGAACCGAGCGGCTTCCGAACGGATTGGGCCGGACGCTCAGCCAACGAAACAAAGCATCCGATCGCAGATTATGCGAACACGGCAGACAAGAACATACGTCAACTGCGAGCTATCTCCGGCCATCAATCAGGCGATCCAGTCCGTGCCGCCGAGGCGATTGTGCATGCCGTCGAATCGACAAATCCACCGCACCGTCTGTTGCTCGGTAATGATGCCTATGAAGGTGCGATCGCAAAGCTCGACGAACTGCGTGATGAGTTTATCCATTGGGAGGCAGTATCACGTGGAGCTGATTTTCCTGAAGCAACGCCTGCCGTGTTGGCCTGATTCAGAGTGGAGCGGTCGAGGTCATGTGACGCGTATCAATCGCAACTAAGAACCAGCCATTTTCGCAGGGTGGATTTTGGGTTGGAGTCGGACCGCAAAATCCATCGGACGACAACCCGCATTGGACATTTATGGATCCTCGAAGTAATCCGAGTCGATCTTTTTCAGTACGAATGTCTGGTCTAAAGATACACCGATGTCGTACTCAATCATCAGCCCACCTAGTCTTTCTCCGTCAATCAAGACTACCTTTTGAATTACTGCCTTTGTGTAGGATATGGCGTTTTCGCTAAAGCGACTGGTGGTGATGAAGACTCCTTTATTGGCTTGTTGGCCTGCCAAGGCTCCCACAAATGCCTGGATTTCTTTGCGACCAACATTTTCTGTCCAGCGTTTTGCCTGAATATAGATCACGTCAAGTCCAAGCCTGTCTTCATTGATGATCCCGTCAATACCTTCGTCGTTTGACGCCTTCGTTACTCGGGCAGCCTCAGCCCGCGAACCACCGTAACCCATTGAAAACAAAAGATCGACAACCAGTTGTTCAAAACGATACGGATCCATCTTTCGAACAATAGATAACAATTCGTCGGCAAGTTGCAGGTTCAAGCTTTTCGTCAGGCCGCTAATCCGTTCAACTGGAGTGAGGCCATCCGTGAGCGGGTCAGTGTTGTCTTCGTCTTCCTCTTTTCCTTCGGGTTTTTTATGAAACCAGTCGTTGTGTTCGGAAAACTTGTCAAGATCTCGAAGTGTCAATGAGGACGGGTTTGTAGCGATTAGCTGTTGACCTCGTTCCGTGATCTTCGTGACACCGCGACTAACGTACTCAATGAGCAAAGCATGCTTTAGATGAGTTCGAGCCCATCCCACGCGATTTGGCAGTCGTCGTTGATTACTACTAGGAAGCATCTCTTCGCAGTCGTCGTTGGAAAGCCCGAAGTGTTTTGCAACATCTTCGGTCATTTCCTTTGTTGTGTGCTCACAGCCATCTGACAAGATTTGTAAGAATGGTACAAACATCGATTGGAAATCAGGTACAGCCATGTCTGGTCACTTTTTAGGAAATCGTGGTTGAATGAAGCTAGTCTCGTACTGCATTAGCTATGTTAGCAAACTGCGCGAGGACCGTCGTTAGGTCGTCACCGATCTCTCGTGCAATGATTTCTGGATCCGGTGGATCGTCGAGTCAGTACGACATGTACGACATATGTCTCACAGCGAGATTAAAGACCGAGTAATTCTTGACCGGGGCGTACGAAATCGAAGCCCACCTGGATCAACTCACGGGGCGTTACGTATTGTCCTAGACCTTTGGGCGATTCGGGAAAGCTTTTCGAGACCAAGCCTTCGCTGATATCCCTTTGGCATCGGACGGAATCGCGAACTAGAAACCTGTGGTCGTTCTTCATTAAAAGATGCGTTCTATATTTCGTACAAGTTGTTGCCATTAAGGCGTATACAATTTGCGTTAATTACTGCGTTTCCGTCGCAATCGATAGCGCTGCCAAGGGAGTAGGAATCTGAATAGACTTGCGGTTGCGTATAACCGACTTCGACAGGCACGCTTCCATCTTGGCAACTGATGCCGTAAAGGCACATGGCTAATGACACTGGTTTGGGACCATAAGGTGCCAGTACTGCCGGGTTCTTTCCATTATTTGTTATGGCTACAATTCTATCGAATGCGATCGAGGTATTCATTGTTGGTACCCGCTTAATGGCTGAATCCCGAAGTTGTTTTATCTCCAAGCGAATTTGTCTTACAAACTCCCAATTTTTAACGAACCCCGGATGTACGGACGGAAACGGGAGCAACAGCTCAACATTTTCGGGGTTGAAACGGATACCATTGACGATTTCGCTCAATCGTAGAGGCTGATAACCTACGCCAATGATTAGTTTCAAGCCTTTGCCGGTTAGAGGTGTAGCTCCAAACATCGGAAACGCATTCCAGGGCAATGGATCCTCCGCAAGAGTTGCACCATATTTTGCAGGAGAAGCGTAGACAGCAATGATGTTTTCGTGCATTCCCGAACGCAATGCCAACGATATCAACGGAAAGAAAAACCTCTTCGGCATACTTGAGATATCGATAATCAGGTTTGTCCCACAACTTGTCAGGCAATTCTTACAGGTGCGAATTAGCACTTCTTCCCGACAGAGCAAATCAACCGGATGGTGTTGAATTGACTTGCCCGCAATTCTTGAAGCATTTTTTTGCCTAGCGTCCAATTTACGAATAGTGCTTTCGCGAAATCGATTGGGGCGACGAGACGCAGAAGGTTCGACTCGAAGGAATTCAGCGTTGGCTAGTCGGTGACAGTTGCAAAGTTGCTTGAGCGCTGCGAGCGAGCGCTTCTCGGCAGAAGTCGTTCCAACAATCGACCACCTGGGCATTGCGGCAAACTTGCCGAGCAACCAGTTCAACGGTCCACTTGGCCGATATGGGGAATTCATTCATCGTCCCCAACATCAAATAAAAGCTGTTGATGTGATTGATTGCGTTCCACGACGTTTGCCTTCAAAAGCCATTTCCTAAGATCGGCAATCTTTAAGTAGAGTGGCTCCTTGGTATGTACTACGGTCAACTCGTAGTACGGTGCCAGCACAGGATGCAGATACCATTTTTGTGACTTGCCGCGGGTGGGCGTTTTCGGAGTATGGCGAAACAATTGTAGAAAACCCTCAGCAGTTGCATCGTCGAGCAAGCCCTTAATTTCGGCATCGGACTCAACTTCAACGTTCGACAGTGAAATCCCGTTGGCTCCTGGATACGACATTCGTTTGTCGCCACGAAGCTGATTGCGCAATCGCGTACCCAATTCGTCAACAAAGCGTCCAAGCGTATCGCCAGACGGAGCAGAAGATATTTTGCTGTGCCAAATATTACTCGCCACGCGGATTCCCTCGTACTGTTGCCACTTTGAAAATGGACGCGGAACGGTAGCTTCGGTATCACCAGTCAGATCGACGGATTGAATCCAGACTTCCCATATTTTTTGGCAAATCAGTGCGAAAACTAAAATGTTTCGCCCCGAAAGCGACAGTACATCTTTCTTGCCGTAATAGGGAATTCTTTGGCCGCTTCGTGCTGCAATTTGCAGTATGGCAATCGGACGCCGCTCTTTTCGCCACCACTGTCGATCAGGCTTTTCCCAAGGTAGATCTTTTATTTCAGGAGCGAATTCAGTTAGTTCGGTTTCGGTAGTTATGTTTTGCCTTACCCAAGCCTCACCAAGCTTGGCTGAAAGTACATCTCGGTGCGCCAAGTCAACAAGCAACTCTTTAACTGCGCCTGGCCAGGCCTTCTCAAGAGCAAGAATTCGTTGAGGCCTACTAGCACCAGCGCATTCTTGTGCCCGCTCTGATGCAGACGGCGATTTGTCGAAACACTCCATCAATTCATCATTGGCATCGATCACCTGCTGTCCGTTCATTGCAAGTCGGCGACGAAACACATCAAGAGCAAATCCCTGAAATAACTTGGCACGAAGATGCTCTTTGCCTCTAAAAAGAGTATCTAGGTCGATCCTCGCATAGTCACGTACTTCCTCACTTTTTCCTTTCCATATCGCATTTGGTCTTGTACCTAAGCGATATGAAACAGCTTTTTCCCGTGAACTGATCAGTTTGTCCAGCATGCTCAAAAAGCGGCCGTATCCTCGACCGGACTTATCGCTCTGATCCAAACGCAAGAGTTCCTCGCATTGGTCGATTGTGATCAAACATTCTGTATTCGATGCCAAAACATCCGAAGATCGTAAAACCTTTGCAGCCAACGATAACGGCTCTCCTATTCCAGTGATTGTGTCCCAAATATGTTGCGGGATAGTGTCAATTCTAAAGTTGATGAAATCAAGATAAGTCTGTTGTCGCCTGCTTAACGATTCCACCGCTTCGGTGACTGTCGACGCCCGATCGACCATGCCACCACATTCCTCAGTTTGCCCAAGTCTTTTCACAGCGTTGTCGAGTGCTGCGGGGTTCGACGTAATTCCACATTCGGCAAGTCGCTCTTGAGGCGCATTCGAGATGATGCGCTGCAGAGTTTTTATTAGATCCCTCAGTACCCACGTATTGAAATAGTCAGAAAAAACGGCTTGAGAACGTGCGACAGAATCTTCGCCGCCAAAATCACGTTCAGTGAATTTGAGGACGAGGCTTTGAGACAGGTTGATGCCAGCACCAATATAGCGACAAAACGTGGTTTCGACCGGGAATTTGTGCTTTTCATGCTTCCAAAATGCAAGCCTAATATCAGTGTCAAGCAACGACAGGAGCATTGATTTTCCAGTTCCCTGCGTTCCACTCAACATGACATTGCCAGATTGAAATAGTGGCAGTACGAGTGGTATCAACGTCGGGCTAAAAATTGCCGGAAAATCAAGCTCGTTTATGCCTTCTGTTGCGTAAACAGTGTGGAATGGGTTCCTCAGATTGGACATGACTAAATTTCCCTCGACGCACGTCGGAACAGCGGTTCCCAAGTGTCACTTTTATGATGAATTGCTGGTGGCACATTGTCCGGACAGTTTAGGTATGTCAGAACCAGCGAGCCCACACCTCCGCAGCCAAAAGGCCCGTAAAGCGGTTGAGTTGGTGACTTACCCTCCGTTTGTGGCCAGACTTTCTTAAGTAGTTTTCGTACGCGCTTATTCAATGGAGGTTCACTGAGGCCGCGCGGCGATGAGTAAGGAACTGCGTTCACTCGCGGCAATGGAAAGAGCGGTCGGAATGATACATGCGAATTTCTTCTCTCTAAGTCAAGTCCGACTGTGAATCCTTCAGTTGCGACGAGAATTGGCGACAACAACACAGGAAATTCTGTAAGTTGCGACAAGTACTTGGCGGCTTCTTCCATTTGCTGGCCAGATCCAACGAAGTCTTCCACAGCAACAATTCGATCGAATCGCCGGTCATGTATTCCTACAGTTCCAATAAGGTAGTTGCGCATTGAATTTGGACTACCTAGATTACAGTGCTCTCGAAAATCTGGGCGGAAGCTTTGTCCCTGAATACCGTTGAGCCGACAGTAAGTGCCCATATCCATTCCAGCAATACTTCCAAAAAATGTCTTGCTTAAAGACCGCTTTATTTCTTCATTCGCGTCCGATGCTGTGATGTCGATTTTAGCGTCATCGATCACCCATCTCGTCACAACATCGGCATAGGAAGATCGATAGAGCGAATGCATTTCTTCCGATCCGACGAACAGCAACCAAGCCGCAAGTTCGAAAAGCGTTTTCTTGTCGGAAGTCGATGCAACTTGGTTGACCCATGCAAAAAGGCGATCAATGTAGTCCGGTTGCTCGGGAAAGGGTTGGTACTGCGAGTAGAGATAGTCTCGCATTACAAACAGCAGGTCCAAGGTACCATGCAATTCAAGCGAGTTACTAGACTTTTCCGTCCACTCGCTTACGAGTTCGTTGATATTCGAAGCCTTATCCTTGGTAATCACTTTGCGCTTTTTCATAGAAGGCTTTCCTTGATGGCGTTTGCAACAGCCTTCGCAACCGGTGGCGGAACGGCGTTTCCAACCAATCTAAACTGCGTTGTCGAAGAACCTTCAAAATGGAATTCATCGGGGAACCCCTGGATTCTTGCTGCTTCGCGAACCGAAAAACCTCGATCTTCTTCTGGATGCAAAAAATATCGTGGTGTTCCAAAACGCGTGTCCACAGCGGGCGACGGATGTGACAGTGAAAGGCGACGATACTTTCCGTTGAATGTGTGTGCAAGATCGAAACGCTTGCCGATCGGACGTACGTATCCTTTTTCAACCAATCTCCGAACAACTGTTTCAGCCTGGGGTCCAAACTCACTTCGTAAAACGGCAAGAGTAAGCGGATCAGCGTCCCCATTGGACCTAATCCGAATCTGGCGTCTCAGTTGACGCATAGCGACAAGTACCTTCCGTTCAGCAGTCGTGGTCCTCCCAAACACCTCTGGAATGTCCCAAGTGGCGACGGCACGATTGCCGCCTCGAACATTACAAAGCTTCTGATGCTGCCGAATTCGTTTTGCAATTCGTAATTCGTTGGTGCCCAGCTTCAAAACTACCGGCTCGTGTCCTCTACAATTGCCAATATTCCGTAAGCAATTTTCCAACGTATTTCCATGCGTGCGGACGAGTTCAAGTTGGCATTGCAACCGCTTGAGGTATCCGATTAAAAAAACTCGCTTGCGAATCTGTGGTACACCAAAATCGCTGCAGGTGACCCGAACCGTTTGGGTCGCATATCCCGAAGTCCCGAGAATTGAAACAGCTCGTTCAAAGTGTTGTTTTAGGGATGTCGTGAGCACTCCGCTGACATTTTCTAGCACAATTACTTCAGGGCCGAGGCCGACAGCAATTTCGGCACCACGCCAAAGCAGGCTATTGCGAGGATCGGAAATTTTCCGTTTTCCAAGGTTTGAAAAACCTTGGCATGGTGAGCCGGAAATCACCACATCCGGCCGACCGAACTCCGTTTTCCTTATCGAAGCGGTACTAAGGTCTGCTACATGGCAATCACCTTGAAGGTTTAGGCGATGCACGGCAACTGCGCTAGAGTCGATGTCGAATGCACCGAGGCTCCTAAAGCCAGCTTGTTCAAAACCGTAGTCGAAGCCCCCGCATCCGCTAAATAAACTGATAAAGGTGTAATCTTCTTTAGGCATACCAATTCCGTTTGCTTGCTTCCGATTCAAACTTATAGGTGGCGTTCGTAGAGCGTAAGCGTCGAAGTAAAGATTCTATTGGCCAGACGCGCTTTCAACAATCTAGAAACGAAACATCGGTACTGGAGTTCGTACGCCTTGTGGCGACTTTTCATTGACAAGCACGTCATTGCGGAACGAGGTCGTATACCGCTCAGGACGCATGAGACTGAGAGTTTGCAAAGCTCCGATTTCGACATTGTGCATTGTGCTGGTCAGCAAACCCACGAAAGCCGGTCACCACAGACTGGGATTTTCTGAATACAGCGTCATTGAACTGTGCTCGGACCGACGCGTCGTGTGCGACTCAGTCGATCACCCGTCGGAGCGATTGTTGGACTTCGAGAATGCGACGATTGAGCCGCAAATCGCGGTAGGAAATTGGGGATGAGGTGATTTCATTTGCTTGGTCAATTGTGAGGGTCATTCCAGTCCTTCCGCGAGATCGACTAACTCCTGCGGAATGTTGCGGTTTGTCAAAATACGTTTACGGTGAGCGCATTTAGCACAGTCGTTCGTCCGTAAAACCGCCATTCTGCCATCTTTTTTCTCGTGTGTGCTAAGCTAAGACCGCCTTACCTTATTAAGGTAAAGAGATTTTACCTTATTTCCGCCCGTGTCGTAAGTGGCTATTTCCAAGAGACTTGTGGATTTTGAGACGTGTCAGTTATTGATCCGAGTGTAGGCTTCGAGTGTGAATCCAATCGAGTCGTTTTTGGATACGTGGGTGGACGGACCAAGAAGCCAACTTATTAGAATTACAAGATGGGTGGTCATCGCGAAGCGGTCATGATTACTTACGATCCAAAGAAAATCACCTACGCCGGATTGGTCGAGTTCTTAATTAAACATATCGATCCCACCGATCGAACTGGATCGTTTATCGATCGCGGGACGAATTACAGTTCCGTCATCTACTAGGCCAATTCGGACGAAGAGAAAGGAGCGAAACGGGTGGTTGATGCGATCAACGGTTGGAAGATTTTTCGCGAGGCGTTTTCAATGGATATTGTCGGGCTAAAAACTTTCTCGCCGGCTGAGAAACATCACCAAGATTACGCAAAAAATAGTCCCAACAAGTATACGATCGCGATCAGAAACTGATAACCACCGACGTAGGTATGACCTTCGGTGTGGCAACCGCTCGAGCGGTCTGAGAAGTGCTTAAGACTTTCGATGGCGGTGAAGAGAGGTTCAGCACGGCGTGGGAAAACCACACTAATTGACGCACATCACCCCTCCCAATGACGCTGGTCATGTTTGCTCAGCGGTCGTTGGACACTCTGCTTGATTGGGCGACATGTTGGTGTCCAAACAGCCAGACTGTTATCCTGCAAACCAAATCGCAATCGGATCAATATTATGGCGAACCCGCTTTTTCAAAAATCCTGGTCCCCGTATGGCGTCGGAGCGGGAATCGGCATGCTGAGCTGGTTTGCGTTCGCTTCGGCGGACCATCCGCTCGGTGTCACGACGGCATTTGAGAATAGTGCTGCGCAGAGTGCGAGGGCAGTGATGCCAACGATTGAGCACTCAAACGAGTACTTCGCAAAGAAAGCTGCGGAAGGCAAGCCGCTGAAGATTGGCTGGGAATGGATGCTCGTCGTAGGCTTGTTTGTTGGTGCGTTTGTCAGTTCTAAGCTTTCCGGTGATCGCGAGTCTTCAATCGTTCCGCCACTCTGGAGGTGGCGATTCGGGCCAAGTGCCTTCCCGCGACTCGTTGTGGCCTTCCTCAGTGGCGGTCTGATGATGTTCGGGGCGCGACTCGCTCAAGGATGCACGAGCGGGCATGGGATTAGCGGCACGCTTCAGCTCGCAGTATCAAGCTGGATCTTTATTATTATCGCCTTCACCGTCGGCACCATCACAACTTTTCTGCTCTACGGCAAAGAAGGGGCACGACATGTTTGAATCACCCGAAAGACTCGCGCTTGGCCTGCTCACAGGAATCGTTTTTGGTTTCCTCCTTCAAAAGGGCCGAGTGGCGAAGTTTGAGGTCATAGTCGGCCAGTTTCTTTTCAAGGACTGGACGGTCGTGAAAACGATGGGCACCGCGGTAGTTGTCGGTGCGATCGGCGTTCATGTTTTGGTGGCGGCGGACATGGCTTCGCTCCACATCCGGCCTGCTCTCTTCGGCGGCATCTTAGCGGGGGCCGTTTGCTTTGGCATTGGCATGGCCGTCCTGGGCTATTGTCCGGGAACCAGCGTCGCCGCTTGCGGTGAAGGGCGGCGTGATGCGATGGTCGGGGTGATCGGGATGTTCGCGGGAGCGGTTGTGTTTATTACGGCCTTCCCATTACTCCAGCCAATCATCAATGGCCTCGGGAATGGAGGCACGATCACGTTGCCGCAGTTGACCGGAACTTCGCCGTGGCTCTGGGTCGCAGGTCTGGTATCGGCCATTGCAATTAAAGCAAACACACGAAACAGGGAGAAGTTAGTTGTCGAATTCAACAATGGTAATTGAGACAGTGTTCACCGAAGGCGTCGCCCACTTGTCCTACTTGATCGGAGACCGTGCAACGGGCAAAGCAGCAGTCATCGACCCTCGGCGCGACGTGGACGTGTACATCGAGCTGGCGAATAAACATAAGCTCTCGCTCGCTTACGTTTTGGAAACCCATATCCACGCCGACTTCGTATCGGGTACGCGGGAACTCTGCGATCGCACAGCAACCGCCAAAGCAGTCCTCTCGGTTGAAGGTGGGGCGAAGTACGGTTTCGAGTGCGGCAAGCTGAAGGATGGTGACAAGATCGACCTGGGTCGCGTCATCTTGACCGCAAAACATACCCCCGGCCATACGCCGGAGCATATGTCCTACCTCGCCGCCGAAGGAAACCGACCCGAACAACCATTCGCAATTTTCAGCGGCGATTGCCTGTTCGCCGACTCGGTGGGCCGACCGGATCTGCTCGGCGACGACGCGACCGGAGGGTTGGCGAAGCAATTGTATCGCTCGCTGTACGACTTCTACCTGAAACTTTCGGACGACGTGCGAGTCCACGCCGCCCACGGTTCCGGTTCCCCGTGCGGAGCAAACATCAGCGACCGGCTGATGTCCACAATCGGGTACGAGCGGAGAAACAATGCGGCTCTCCAGTTCAAGGACGAGGCCAAGTTTATCGAGTTCGTCCTGTCCACCGCCCCGCCGGAGCCGGTGTACTACCCACGGATGAAAAAGATCAATGCTGATGGGCCGGTGATACTGGGCTGTTTGCCATCCTGCCCGCCGCTGCCACCGAAAGAGTTTGCGGCGGCGATCAAAGAAGGCAACGCCCAACTTGTCGACAATCGACAGATGCGGGCTTTTGGAGGCGGGCACATCGCTAGCGCATTGAACATCGGGCCGCGAGCCGAACTGTCGATCTGGGCTGGGTGGGTCCTCGATCCGGAGAAGCCGATCTTGCTCGTCTTGCGTAACGACGCTGATTTGCCAGAAGTCCAACGGCAGTTGCTCCGAGTCGGATTCACCGAGTTCAGCGGTTACTTACTCGGCGGCATGGAGCAGTGGGACAACCAGGCGCTGCCGATCACCAAGCTAGAGCAAATGTCGGTGCAGGAATTGAATGAGGCGCTTCCGCCAAGTGATCTGCAGATTGTCGATGTGCGATCACCAGACGAGTGGCAAGGTGGCCATGTGCCTGGGGCGACTTACACTTTCTTGCCAGAATTGAAGAAGAAGGCCAAACGTCTCGACAAGAAGAAGCCGGTCGCCGTGTATTGCGACAGCGGGTATCGAGCCAGTCTGGCGGCCAGCATCCTTCAACGAGACGGGTTCACTAAGGTCCGCAATATACCCGGAAGCTGGAAGGCTTGGCGCGCTGCTGATTACGCGATTGAGAAG
>JBBRJI010000076.1:0-13402 GCA_038219625.1 Pirellulales bacterium
AGGCCCAGCTCCCTTACGCCCTTACAACAAGAATCACGTTCACTATCTTTTCCGTTTCTACTGGGACTATAGCGGCGGACAACAAACGAACTTCGGTGCACATCATCTCGACATCGCCCAATGGGGACTTGGCATGGACGAGAGTGGACCGACGCGCGTCGAGGGGTCGGCCGTATTCAATCCGGATGGTTGGTACGAGACCCCCGACACGACCGATATCAAGTACACGTATGCCAACGGTGTCGTGATGACCTGTCGTCAAAAATTTGATACCAAGAACACTGATCAGGGGACCGAATTCATCGGTGAAAAAGGAAGCCTATTCGTCTATCGGGGAGGCATAGTTACGAACCCTCCTGAACTGCTTAAGGACGTTGAGATTCCGAAGATTGTCAATTCCCAAGCCAATATCAGCCACGTAGACAACTTCTTTGATTGCGTGAAATCTCGCCAAACGCCTGCTGCCGATATCAGCATTGGCCATCGCTCAGCCACGGTATGCCATCTTGGCAATATCGCTGTCCGAACGAGCAAGAAGATTACCTGGGATGCAAAAACCGAAACCATCGTCGGGGATGCAGAAGCCTCCAAATGGCTAATGAAGGAATACCGTAGCCCGTGGAGCCTGAATGATTCCTAGGTCTTCCGGGAATGATCCGTGGTTGCA
Source organism: Pirellulales bacterium (assembly GCA_038219625.1). Lineage (GTDB taxonomy): Bacteria > Planctomycetota > Planctomycetia > Pirellulales > Pirellulaceae > JBKCUI01. The sequence goes on from JBBRJI010000076.1 coordinate 668, forward strand.
ACCGAGACTGGACATGGTCGAACACCAGATCCGCCGTCGAGGTATCCAAGAACAAGGAGTTCTCGACGCCCTGATTCGAATCCCGCGTCATTTGTTCGTTCCAAAGAATCTGCAGAGCCAAGCCTACGACGACTGTCCACTTCCCATCGGCTATGCTCAAACCATATCACAGCCTTACATTGTCGCCTTGATGGCCGAATTGGTGCGGCCTCAGCCCGCCGATCGAGCTTTGGATATTGGTACCGGTTGCGGGTACCAGGCTGCTGTGTTGTCTGAACTGGTCCGGAGGGTTTTTAGCATTGAGATTGTGGCGCCGTTGGCCGATCAAGCCAGTGCTCGATTAAAGAAATACGGACACACCAACGTTGAAGTTCGCTTGGGCGATGGCTATGAGGGCTTAGTGGAACACGCCCCGTACCAAATCATTGTTGTTGCTGCCGCACCAGATCACGTGCCGCAACCGCTCGTCGATCAGCTTGCACCGGGAGGCCGCATGGTCATTCCGGTTGGCCGTTCGTCACAGGAACTGTTGCTCATTGAAAAATCGCAAGACGGGGCCTTAACGCGTACCACTATCGCACCGGTAGCCTTCGTTCCAATGACCGGGACGGCGCTAAAGAAATGAGCGGAGCAAGCGAATGCCCCCGGGTTTAACTCGAGTTTAACTCGGGGGATATTTACCATCATTCTAACAACGATGATCAAAACCCCTGGCTTGAAGCGATTGAACCGTGCGATTCGTGGCCAAAATTGTTTGGAATACTCTGTAAACCTGTTAGGATTGCCTCGAATGCATTTTGGTGTCGATGAATGTTTACAGCCTCAATTAGGTCACAAAGTCTATGACTTACCGGACAGTTCTCGAAACTGTGTTTACCATTCTTGCCTGGTCCTTCCTTGCAACCGATTCCACCTTCGCCGACGAGGAGACGCGTGTCTTTATCTTCGCCGGTCAATCCAATATGGTGGGATCGGATGCGTTGACGGAACACATCGATGACTTCCCAGATTTCAAAGGCGCCGGGACAACCCAAAAAGATGTTCTTTACTCCTACATTCTGGGCAATGGTGATGAATCATCCGGCGATTGGACTCCCTTGCGACCGCTTCGTTCCTTTGGGCCAGAAGTGACCTTTGCGCGACGAGTCAAGCAGCGGGTCAACTACCCGATCGCCATCATCAAATCAGCCGTCGGTGGTACCACGGTCGCTTTCGACTGGAATCCGGATGCACCGGACAAAGGACAGAAGTTGTACCCTCGGACACTCCGCCTGATCCGCGAGTCGCTGCAAGAGTTGGAAAAGAGGGGCATTCGCTATCGACTTGAGGCCGTCATGTGGCATCAAGGCGAAAACGACATGCTCGACCGCAACCTTTACCCGCAATACGCTGACGGTTTGACCAAGCTGATCGCGAGACTTCGAGAAGACCTTAAGGCACCTGAGCTGAAGTGGTTCATTGCCGAAGTCAGCGAGAAAGGGATCTGGGGAATGGACCACCGCAGCAACCTCGGTATTTTCCGTCAGCAACAACAGCAGGTCCTTGATGCAGATCTTCTGCTTCGCTGGGTGCCGACCTCGCATCTAGCGTTTGAGGTCATGGGCAGCGGACAGCCGCACTATCACTTCGGCACGCAGGGACAATTGCAGATGGGGGAAGCGTTTGCCAACGCATATCTCCGAGACAGCGGCCAGCCAATTGAGTCCGTGGACCGTCGCTTCAAGAACGAATTACCGATCGCCAAGTCGGCTCGCGTTCGTATGTTCGTTCTAGCCGGCCAACGCAACATGGAGGGAGAAGACTCCTATCTGGCAGCCCTCTCTGGGATACAAGGATTCCAATCGATGGCCAAGGACCAGGACCGAGTGCTCTATCGCTATTCGCTTGGCGGCGGCGTGAAGAAGTCATCCGACTGGGAGCCGCTGGGGCCAGTTGATTTCCTCGGCAATTTCGGGCCGGAACTCAGCTTCGGCGCGCGGCTAAGAAAATCGCTCGATGCCAACGACGGCATCGCTATCCTCAAGTTCACACACAGCGGAGCACAAGGACCCGATTGGTTTCCTAAGGGATCGCCCGAATCCCATCGCAACTTGTATTCCAAGCTGATCGCCTTCATCAACCAAGCCAAGGAGGATCTCAACCGACGAGGATTCGAGTGCAGCTTGGAGGCAATCTTCTGGCATACGGGAGAAAACGACACTTACTTCGCGCCCTACGCCCAGAACTATGCCAAGTGGATGAAGCAGTGGATAGATCAAACGCGGCTCGACCTCAAGCAACCCGAACTCCCATGGTTCATCTCCGAACAACACAATAAGGTCCCTTGGAAAAACATGGATTCCGTCAACGCGACCCTAAATGAGATAGCTCGCAACGATCGTCATGTGACCATCCTCAAGACCTCGCATCTGCCGCATGAACGCCACCACTTCGGAACCCAAGGAACACTATTATTAGGCGAAGAAATGGCCAATGCTTACTTAAAAAAGCCGTAGGATTCTTTTTCGCAAGTCGCTACAAATAGATGCTTGAATTCAGACGTGCATTCATTTTTCGCTGACCTGTTGGTTGCGTGAGTGGACGTACCATTTCCAATCGCTCGTCCCTGAGGCCAGTTCTCGTTCGAAGTCAACAACGTTTTCTGCTGGGAGCAAGTATTCATCGGTATCCACTCGGATCGCAACCAAGGTATCGTAGGTTTTTCGAGAATACTCAACCACTGCGCCGTCAAATACGATCACGCCGTCTATGAGTGTAGCCGTCCGCAACAGTTCGCAACCTCCGCCGCATCCACTCGCCCTAAATCGTACGTTGTATCGCCCATCGGTTCGAGGGTCGAAGGTGAATTCCGTGTGGCTTAACGGCCTGGGAGTATGCCATTGACCCGTTAACAATATTTCCGTGTCGATCAACGAACGATCGTTCAAAAGAGGTACAACCGTTGGTTTCCAGTCGCGAGCATGACGTTCCATATCGCGGCGTGTAGCGGTAGCCGAGTCGGGAATGAAGATCAGACCTGCGAGAACCGCGATGACCGCAATTGTCGTTATGCATTCAACGATCGTAGGTCGACCCACTCGCATCATAGCTCACGTTCGTCAACTAAAGAGAATCCAGAATCAATCATGGCAAAAATGTGGCTCGGTGGACTCCACCGAGAATCACGGCAGAGTGAATCACGGCAGAGTGAATCTTAAAGCTGCGAAAAAACCCAGCACTCCAAATTTCGAGTCCGTCCATTTTATCAGAATTCTGAGATCCGCACCAAAATTCGATTTTGGCTTTTCGCTTGCTTGGACGCTCTGACCAATGGTGTCCTCCGATAGCCATACCTTGGTATTTCAAAGCGGAAATGAATTTCCGCACTCCAAATAGCGGCAATCGCTGAGGATCGTGGAAATTCAATCCCTGTCCCTGACTGACATCATTCACTATGATCCTAGGTGCGAGCAGAGAACACGAGCCACGCACAACGGCCAATTTCCACAACGAAAACGACGCATGAAAAACATTCGGAACTTCTGTATTATTGCCCATATTGATCATGGTAAATCGACTTTGGCGGATCGATTGATCCAGGCCTGCGGTGGAGTTTCGCAACGTGAATTTCACGATCAAATGCTCGACTCGATGGATATCGAGCGGGAACGGGGCATCACGATTAAGAGCAATTCCATCACCCTTTCCTACCGTGCGGCGGACGGCCAGGACTATCTGCTGAACCTCATCGATACTCCCGGCCACGTCGATTTTTCGCACGAGGTGCGGCGTTCCTTGATGGCGTGTGACGGTGCGCTCATCGTTGTCGATGCTTCTCAAGGGGTTGAAGCTCAGACCGTTGCCAACCTCTATCTCGCACTGGAATACAATTTAACTCTCCTTCCGGTGATCAATAAGATCGATCTTCCGGCGGCCGACGTCGAAAAAGTTCGCGAGGAGATCGATGCCGATTTGGGCTTAGATCCATTCGCGGCGATCCCGGTTTCCGCCAAGACGGGGGTCGGCATCGAAGACTTGCTAGAAGGCATCGTGGAGAAACTCCCTTGTCCCGAGGGGGACCCCGATGCGCCCTTGAAAGCACTCGTCTTTGACGCCCACTTCGACACCTATCGCGGCGTGATCCTCCAAGTCCGTGTGATGGAAGGGACCTTGAAAACCGGTGATACCATCCACTTCATGCACGCCGGTCGAGACTACAAGGTGGATGAACTGGGCTACAACCAGCTAAAACTCAATCCCAAAAAACAACTCAGCGTCGGCGAGGTCGGCTATATCGTGGCTGGCGTGAAGAGCGTTCAAGACATCGAAATCGGCGATACGCTCACTCTCTTAAATTACCAAGCATCGGAACCGATCCCGGGCTACAAAAAGGCCAAGCAAGTCGTCTTTTCGTCCATCTACCCGATGAGCACCGACGAGTACCAAGACTTAACGAAGGCTCTTGAAAAACTTGCTATTAACGATGCAGCCCTAACCTTCGAAAAAGATAGTTCGGCAGCACTTGGCTTCGGATTTCGATGCGGTTTCCTGGGCTTGCTCCACCTGGACGTCATTCAAGAGCGCTTGCAACGAGAGTTTGACCTTGGACTAGTCATTTCGGCCCCATCCGTAAAATACAAACTGCTTTTGAGAAACGGCACCACGATCGATATCGACAACCCCAGCTACTGGCCTGACCCGATGTCGATCGAATCCACCACCGAGCCTTATATCAAAGCGTCGATTCTCATCCCCGAGGAGTACGTCGGACCGGTCATGGAACTGTGTCGAGAGCATCGCTCGGACAGCCAGACCATGAACTATCTTTCGGCGGGACGGGTTGAAGTCAAGAGCGAGATGCCACTGGGCGAAGTGCTCTTCGATTTTTACGGAAAGCTCAAAATGATTACGCGAGGATACGGATCGTTTGACTACGAGCCGATTGAGTATCGAGCGACTGATATCGTGAAGGTTGATATCTTGGTAAACAAAGAGCCCGTCGATGCGCTATCGTATCTGGTTCACCGAGACAAGTCGCGAACACGGGCGCTGCACTATTGTGAGCAGCTTGCCGAAGCGATTCCGCGCCACCAATTCAAAATCCCGATACAAGGTGCGATTGGGGGGGAAATCATCGCCAGAGCGACGATACAGCCTTATCGCAAGGACGTGACTGCAAAGCTGTACGGCGGCGACGTAACACGCAAGAACAAGCTCCTCGACAAACAGAAGAAGGGCAAAGCGAAAATGAAGCAGTTCGGCAGCGTTAATATCCCACAAAAGGCCTTTATTTCGGTGCTTCGGTCCGATAAAGATTAGTGTGTACACGCGTGGCTGGGCGAGGCCCTCGCTCAGGATTGGTAGGAATGCAACGAGCGAAGGGCCTCGCTCGTCCACAGCATCGCTCGTCCACAATCGGAATCTATTCCCCGCGTGTGATTTGATTCAACGTCTTGGTTGGAGTGATGGCTTGCGGGTCCAGCAAACAATGGATGATGGCAGGCTTGCCACAAGCAAAGGCGCGTTCGAAGGCGGGCGCAAATTCTTTCGTTTCATTCACTGTTTCTCCGTGACCGCCGTAGGCTCGGGCTAAGGCAGCAAAATCTGGGTTTTTCAAGTCGGTGCCAATGACCCTGTTTGGGTAATCGCGTTCTTGATGCATCCGAATCGTGCCGTACATGCCGTTGTCAATGACTACGATAATGACTGGAATGCTATACTGTACAGCGACCGCAAACTCTTGCCCTTGCATTAGAAAACAGCCGTCCCCCGAAAAGACAATCACCGGCTTGTTAGGAAATTGTCGTTTGGCCATAACCCCGACTGGCACACTGTAGCCGACCGAGCCAGACGTTGGTGCCAACTGCGTACCCAACCGTTGATGACGCCAATAACGGTGCACCCAAATCGCGTAGTTGCCGGCTCCATTGCAGACGATGGTGTCGCTCGGCATTCGCTCTCGCAACCAGACGATGACTTCACCATATTGAAATGGTCCCGGTACCGTTTTGGGTGTTTCGGTCCAATCCAAATACTCCTGGTGCGCTTTGTTGGTCTGTTCTGTCCAGGGTATGCTCAGCGGTGGTGCCAAGTCTTTTAACGCTTTCGCCATGGCATTTGACGAGGCAACAATGGCGAGATCCGGTTGGTAGACACGACCTAGCTCCTCAGGATCAGGATAGATGTGAATGAGAGTTTGTTCGGGTTTTGGTATGTCCAATAACGTATAAGACGAGGATGGCACTTCGCTGAGGCGCGTTCCGATCAAGATAACGAGATCGGACTCTTTGACGCGTTTGGCGAGGGTTGGATTAATGCCAAAGCCCAAATCGCCGGCGAAGGACGGATGGTAGGCGTTGAACAAGTGGGTGCGCCGAAACGATGTCGCCACAGGCAGATGGAACCGCGAGGCGAAGTCATGGATAGCCTCATAGCCCGCTTCATCCCAGCCTGAACCACCCAAGACAACCAGGGGTGATTGTGCATTCATCAAATGTTTCGATAGACATGAAAGGTCATCGGCACACGGAGCAGTGACCACCGGGACAATTTTAGGAGCATCGACGCACCGTACCATTTCGGTCAGCATATCTTCCGGCAACGATACGACCACTGGGCCGGGGCGGCCTTGCGTCGCCATACGGAAGGCCCGGGCGATCAACTCAGGGATACGTTCCGGGCGATCGATTTCAACAACCCATTTGGCAATACCTCCGAACAATTGCTTGTAGTCTATTTCCTGAAAACCTTCGCGGCTCAAGACGCCCCGTTCGGCTTGACCGATGAACAGGATCATCGGGGTGGAATCATGGGCGGCAATGTGCACGCCGTGGGCGGCATTGGTTGCACCAGGGCCACGGGTAACAAAACAAATTCCCGGCCTAAGCGTCAATTTCCCGTAGGCTTCGGCCATCATGGCCGCGCCCCCTTCGTGACGGCAAATGAGCACATCGATGTCGACATCGACCATGGCGTCTAGCGCGGCTAGATAACTCTCGCCCGGCACGCATGTTATGCGTTCAACTCCCTGGATCAGCAATTGATCGACCAGGACTTGACCTCCGCTCCGCGCCGCTTGATTTTCGTTCATTTAGTATCTTTTGTAACTTTGTTGGGATTGTGTTTCCTAAATGCTGGGCTGGATGACCCCAGTTTCGGGCTAGCCTGATCACCTGATTGTCGCACACCGTCGATCACCATCGGTGATGCTATCGTTTTCACCACTGCGCCGTCTTCACTAACCAAATCACGGCACATGCCTCGGTGGATGATTTGCGGGTCCACAAAGACGTCTTCGACGGTATTGATTGGCCCGGCTGGCACGGCCTTTTCTTCCAGAGCCGCCAAGAGCTCCGACCGCGTCCAATGCAAAAGGTATGGAGCAAGGTCTTTGGTTAAACGTGCTCGCGATTGAACCCGCAAGGTATTCGTTTGAAACTCGGTATCATTCGCACATAGGTCCGCCCCCAGGACCGAACAGAGATCGTGGAATTGGCGATCATTGCCGACCGCAATAATGATGTATCCGTCCTTAACCGCAAACACTTGATACGGGGCAATGTTGGGATGGGCGTTGCCGAGACGCGTCGGTGATTTCCCTGAAGCCAAAAAGTTCATACCCTGATTGGCCAGGGTGGCTGTCGCTACATCGTAAAGGGCCATGTCAATATAGGCACCGGTACCTGTAGAAGTGCGTCGATAAAGGGCAGCCAATATGGCCGTTGACGTATAGACGCCCGTGAATAGATCGACCACCGCCACGCCAACTTTTTGCGGTTGGCCTTCCGGTTCGCCCGTAATGTCCATCAAGCCAGACATGCCTTGAAGAATGAAGTCATAGCCCGCGCGTTTGGCATACGGCCCGTCTTGGCCGAAGCCCGTAATCGACGCATAGATCAATCGTGGATTCTCGGACTTAAGGGTCTCATAGTCCAAACCATAGCGTTTCAAATCACCCACTTTGTAGTTCTCGATCAGCACATCCGATTGCGAGGCCAAGGCTTTCAGTACCGCTTTGCCCTCGGTCGTTTTAAAATCGACGCAAACCGATTTTTTTCCCCGGTTGGTGGCATGAAAATAGGCTGCGGCCCATGTTTCACCCTTGGCATCGGTGACAAATGGTGGTCCCCAGAGACGGGTATCATCGCCCACGTCTGGGCGTTCGATCTTGATGACCTCAGCTCCAAGATCTGCCAAGATTTGTCCACACCACGGCCCAGCCAAAATGCGCGCCATTTCTAGGACACGGATGCCGCTTAGAGGTTTCTGTTCCATGCTCACGTCTTAGATCCCAAAGGCCTGAAGCCCGGTTTGGGCACGGCCGAGAATAAGCGAATGCACGTCTTCGGTGCCTTCATAAGTATTGACCGCCTCAAGATTTTGCGAGTGTCGCATGACATGATATTCCTCGTGAATTCCATTGCCGCCATGCATGTCGCGCGCCATGCGGGCGATGTTTAGCGCTTTGGCGCAATTGTTACGTTTGATAAGCGAAATCATCTCCGGGGCCATTTTATTCGCATCGAACAAGCGTCCGACACGCCACGATGCCAAGAGCCCGAGGGTAATGTCTGTTTGCATGTCGGCAAGTTTTTTCTGAAACAATTGAGTCTGTGCCAGCGGCCGATTGAATTGGTTCCGGTCTAAACCATATTGTCTAGCGCGGAACCAACAATCTTCGGCGGCCCCCATGACTCCCCATGAAATCCCGAAGCGAGCACGATTCAAACATGAGAACGGTCCCTTAAGACCTGAAACTTTCGGCAATAAGTGTTCTTCGCCGACCTCGACCCCGTCCATCACGATCTCACCCGTGACGGAGGCTCGGAGTGACAATTTTCCGTGGATTTTCGGGGCCGATAACCCCGTCATGCCTCTTTCCAAAACGAAGCCCTTGATGGCCCCTTCATGGGCTTCGGATTTCGCCCAAACCACGAAGACATCGGCGATGGGTGAATTGGAAATCCACATTTTGGTCCCTTTGAGACGGTAACCGCCCTCTGTTTTTTCGGCGATGGAGCGCATGGCACCAGGATCTGAACCCGCATCAGGTTCCGTCAGTCCAAAGCAGCCGACCCATTCACCCGTTACCAGCTTAGGTAAATATTTTTGTTTTTGCTCGTCCGTGCCGAAGGCTTCGATCGGGTGAATCACCAGTGAGGATTGAACACTCATCATCGAACGGTAGCCGCTATCGACACGTTCCACTTCCCGAGCGATTAAGCCATAGGCGACGTAGGACGCTCCTGGCCCGCCGTACGCTACGTCCAAGGTCGCGCCAAGCAAACCAATTTCGCCCATTTCGTTGAATATTTCGCGATGGGTGATCTCTTCTGAATAGGCCTTGAGGATACGGGGCATCAGTTTAACTTGGGCGTAGTCGCGCGCAATGTCCCGGATCATTTTCTCTTCGTCAGAGAGCAGTTCCTCCACAAGGAAGGGGTCGTCCCACTGGAATTTATTGGATCTTTGGCTCATCTTCGGTCTCTTGAATGACTCGTAGTCGATTGTGTCTTTTGCAATTGGATAGGCTGGCCGTCGAAAAAGCCATTCTAGCTTCATCAGTGAACGCTGCATACAAATCGATATCCAAGACTTGGTTCCGTTAGAAAGAACTCTGGACGAGCTGGATCTCTCTTGAGTTTCTTTCGAAGGTTCGCAGAATGCCTGAAAGCGTTGCGTATACGAGCAAGCAACTTTTTTTCCTTTGAAGTGCGAACGGAGGCGCTGGCATTACAAGGTCAACTGCCGGTCGTAAAAATACAAACTGACCGCGTCATCGTACGATGGCATCTGATAAACGCCCGCAACGCCTCCTTCAACGCATTGATCCGCACCGCGCATCCCAATCTGTGCCGCGGATCGCAACATTGGCTGAGCGGATACGCAAATTGGTATGCCAAACGCAATCGACGCACGGGCGGAGAGGCTCCCGAGATAAACGCTCTTCGAGTTCGCAGGACGAAAGCACAATCGGCCCACCAAATCATTGGAATCGTTGCGGAGCATTATGCCGTCGATGCCAGCGGTTACGGCGAATTCCGTAGTCCCGCCGGTGGCCATGACTTAGCGGCTTACCTTTGCAGACGTTATAGTGGAGCAACGCTCCGAGAACTGTCGATCGAATTCAGACTTTTACATCCCGATAGTTCGACAAATTTGGTGCGTCGAGCTAAAGCGAGACTGAAGGACTCTGCGGAGTTACGAAAGCAATGCGAGCAAATCGAACGAAAACTTGGATTGAAAACCGAAGATCAAGTCTGACCCCGGCGCAGCCATCCACAAGGACTGGCGAGTCGAAATCCCGAGTTCTGTATGCACGAAGACGAGTGAAATATGAGCGAAACCGTTGACCCGAGTATTTCGGCCCCTGCCTCCAGCGATGATGTTCGATGCTTATCATACGAAGAGAAACTTTCCAAGGATCTGAGTTGGGCCATGAATCAAGGTAGCCGTCACTTTGACGAAAAAAGTGCTGTTCATGAAACTCTAATGCGGGTTGGCCGACGACTCAGCGATTTGAAAATTCCGTATGCCGTCGTAGGTGGCATGGCTCTTTTCAAGTACGGATACCGGCGATTCACCGAGGATATTGATCTACTTGTGACTATACACGACTGACGCTGAAATTGCGAAAAAGTATGACATGCACGACGAACGCGAGTTTTTCGGTGCCGACCGGGAAGATATATCTGACGACGAAGGCGAGTAGCACAACAATCGAGAGAGCCGATACTTCTGGGTCAGTTCAGTCGGGTTGGAGTCCGTGGGGACACTCCACTTTGATATTGCGTCAGCTTCGAAGTTGCAGGCTTTGGCGACGGATGGACGAAATCTGGATGCTGCAGACTGGAATTTCGAGAGTCACGTACGCAGGTATAGGCGTAAATCGTGGGTGTCGCGGGCGAACACATAAATGTCTTGTCCGCCACCAAGAACCCTTACGACTTCGATTGCATTGGCAAGCGGGCGGTAAAATACAACAAACCCTCGAAAATCTGAAACCAGCTTCGCCCGAAGGCCGACAAGCCTTGGATTGGAGGTCTCAAAAACGCCACCAAGTTCTGGGTGTAAGCACAGCAGTTCCACAGTGTCGTAGATTCGATCTAGGAATTTCTGCCCGGCACTGCCAACTGATACCGCGTGGCCCTCGACGTCTTCCCAAGCCTTTGGTCGCCACTCCGGAATCCGTGCCAGGCTCATTTAGAAAACGCCTCTACTCGCGACTCGCGAACGCAATTGACGCCAGGCTTCATCGGTTTTTGCCGTTGCTGGCCCGCTATCAAGGCCTTCCAATAACTCAGCCTCAAGTTTCAATTGCCGATCTTTTAACTCCGTCACCAATGACGAAATGAAGTCGTTGACAGTGGCAAATCCCCTGTTCTTCGCGAAACTTTCCGCAAACAATCTAACGTCGTCGGGCAACTGGACTGGAATTGTTATCATCGTCTGGATTCCTTTGAGTTATGGCTAGCCAAGTGGTATTTTACACTGTGAGCTTGATTGGGCAATCGTCGCCTGTCCGTGGCATCTGTGCTCGGTGCGGATTCATCCCAGACGGGAACAGCCACATCTGCCTGAACTTCATAGTGAGGACTTAACATGGTTGGTCAGAGATTGTGGGTCATCTCTTTGATCTGCTTGGTTGCGATGCCGATGGGCCGATCGAGGGGGATGCCCCCGCAGGCCAGGATCGTGGTCAGCAGGTCGCCTTGATTACCTTGGGTGTCTGGCAGGAAGCGTCCCGTATTGATCGTGCCGCCGCCTTTGCCCGCGATGATAAAGGGGAGGTTTGCGCGGGAGTGCTTGTCGCCGTCTTCGAGTCCGGAGCCCCACATCATGATGCAGTTGTCGAGCAGGCTGCCATCGCCTTCGCGAAGACTGGCCATCTTCTTCACCATGTAGGCGAACTGGGCGATATTGAACGCGGTGATCTTGGCTACTTTCGCGACCATCTCGGGCTTGTTTTCGTGATGCGTCTGGGAGTGATGCTCGTCCTTGAACCCGAGCTCGGGATAGGAAACGCCGTTCGGCGTGGAGCCGATGTAAGTGCTGACGCGAGTCGTGTCGGTCTGGAAGGCGAGCACGTTGAGGTCGCACATGACCTGCATGTATTCACTGCGCTTGTCCCCCTCGGGAATCTTGATTTCGATGGGCGGGGAATCGGAGGCGTTGCGTTTGCTCGAAGCGACTCCGGCCTTCTCCAGCGCGGCCTCTTTTTGGCGATACTCGATGGCCGCGATACGACGTTCCACGGCACGCACGCTGTCGAGGTATTCATCTAGTTTGTGCTGATCGGTCTGCGGGAGTTTCCGGCGCAGGTCTTTGGCGCCCTCGAGCACCAGGTCGAGCATTTGACGATCGAGCGGGTCGGCTTGGGCGAGTTGTCCAGGTTGATCGGTTTTTCCGAAAAGCCGGTTGAGCACGCTGCGGGGATTCGTCTCGGCGGGGACGGCCTGCGTCGGCGAACGGAAGCTGCAGTGCGTATAATATCCTTCGTTCAGCCCCATCTGGTTCTCCTTGTGCGTCTGCGGCATCGTGGCCAACTCCAGCGAAGGCAGGGAGGTGAAACTTCCCACAAAGTTGGCCGCGATCTGGTCCGCGGAAATCGCAATGCTGATCTGGCTCCGCTTGTCCGCATCCGGCAGTTGCGCCGTGAGCCAGGTCGAGAGTTCCAGCGCGTGCGGCGCGCCACCGAAAGGCGAGATCGGCACGCCCGAGATGCCCTTCATGAGCAGGCACTGGTCGAGCACGGGT
>JBBRJI010000077.1:0-13382 GCA_038219625.1 Pirellulales bacterium
GATCAACGAAGAAATGTTCGATCCGAACCTCAATCCCATTCACGCCAAAGTTTCGCTCGACCTCAACGTTTTGAGTTACCATGACCTAGGTCTCCTAAGCCCAGGTGGCGGGCTGTTCATGGCCCACCAACTGATCAAAGAAGGCATGGCGACGATCAACGGAGTCAGTGCCGGTGTCAGCGCCGCAGGCAATTTTAGCGTCAGCTTTAGCCTTTAATCAACCTATGAGAATAAGCCATGTTGGAACCGAAAAGCCGGTACACTTCCTTAAAAACCAAAAACCTATGGATCACCGGGCCCAATGGCCAGTTGCGTTCCGTTCGGTACGTCGAGCGCCGGTTTCTGCCTGAGATTGGAACAGGCACGACTCTGTTGGAGCATATGGTCGTGCAAGGTGATCGGCTCGACAACGTCACCGCCAAATACCTAGCCGATCCGACGCAGTTTTGGCGAGTCGCCGACTCGAATGAATCGATGCGGCCTGAAGAACTCACCTCGGAAATAGGTGGTCGGATCATTATCAACATGCCTCAATAACAAACTACCTCAATAAGTACGACACCCATGCTCAGCAACCTGTCAGGTATTCGATTATTGCTGCTTGTCGGCGGTTCGGTGCCGCTGCCTGCGTCCCACGAGGTCACGAGCGCGTTGCAACAAGTCGAGATCACGAACGACTCCGGACAGGGAGACGGTTTTCAGATGACTTTCAGCCTTGCGCGGTCTGGAATCGCGGACTATGGACTGCTCCAAAACGGCAGCGTCGATCCCATGAAGCGAATGATCATCGCGGTGATGTTCGGTGGTTTGCCGGAAGTGCTGATTGACGGGATTGTGACCCATCACCAATTCAATCCGGGGGACCAACCAGGCCAAGCAACACTCACGGTCACCGGTCGCGACCTCAGCGTACTGCTCGACTTGGAAGAGAAGAACGCGACCTTTCCAAACCAGCCCGATTTCCTCATTGCGTCTCGAGTTTTGGCCAGCTATGCAAAGTTCGGAATCGTTCCCCTTCCTACGCCGACAACCGATATTCCTATCATGCTGGACCGAATCCCGCGACAGCAAGAAACGGATCTGCAATTTCTACATCGCTTGGCACGACGCAATGGCTTTGTGTTCTACCTCGAACCGCTGACACCCGGAGTCAGTCAGGCATATTTTGGCCCCGAGAACCGATTGGGACTTCCACAGCCAGCCCTTTCGGTCAACTTGGGGGCGACCACCAACACAAAATCGATCCGCTTTACGAACGACGCATTGGCCATGGTCGGTACCCGCGGTGCGTTCGTGGAACCGTTCACCAAGTCGAGTATTCCGCTGCCCGTTCTTCCCTCGCTCAAGGTTCCACCGCTGGCAGCGAAACCTGCGACGGCCAATCGCATTCGACTGGAAAGAGCCACTGCGAATCAAGGGCCAGCAACAGCCGCCACGACTGCGGTCGCAAGTGCGACCAATGCAGTCGACCCAGTCACTGCTGAGGGTGAAGTTGATAGCCTACGTTATGGCCATGCACTCCGCGCGCGAAAGCTTGTGGGCGTTCGAGGCGTCGGATTGACCTACGATGGATTCTGGTACGTGCGTCGCGTGACACATACGATCGTGCCGCGGGGACACTATTCCCAACGATTCCAACTTAGCCGCGAGGGGACCATGGCTTTGACTCCCGTGGTGCGACCATGAGCAATCCGTACTTTGGCAAATTTCGTGGGGTTGTGACGGACAACCAAGATCCGCTTCAGATCGGGCGGGTTCGTGCGCGAGTGCCTGATGTTACCGGCGACCAAGAGTCCGGATGGGCCATGCCCTGTTTTCCGTTCGGTGGGAATGGCATGGGCTTCTTCGCCTTGCCCAGTGTGGGCGCGGGGGTGTGGATCGAGTTCGAACATGGCGACCCAGATTATCCGATCTGGGCAGGTTGCTGGTACGGTACGTTGGCGGAAGTTCCGCCGGAGTTGCTGGCACCACCGTACAAAAAAGTGCTGCTCAAAACGGAAGGGGGCACAAGTATCACGTTGGATGACACTCCCGGTCTAGGTGGAATTACACTGGAAACGGCGAGTGGCCAAAAAATTACGATGTCAGCCGCCGGCATTGAGATCGATAATGGTCTGGGAGCCAAGATCTCCATGCAGGGACCGCAGATCAATTTCAACAACGGCGCACTGGAGGTGACTTGATTATGCCTGGATTCTTACTTCATCAAGGTGCGACAGTTCTTTGCATGCACGCTGGACAGGCACAAGCCACCGTGCCGAACCCTCGCGTCAAAGTATCGGGTCAAATGACGGTACAACAGCCCAATCCATGGATGGTCGCAGGATGCCCATTTGTGGCAGGGGTCGTTCCAATGCCGTGTCTTACTGCACAATGGATGACTGGGGCGACGCGAGTACGATCGGGAGGGTTGCCGCTGCTGCTTCAAGATAGCCAAGCTGTTTGTGTGCCCAATGGAACTGGTGTCAACATTCTCGTCACACAAGTCCGAGTGAAGGCCCAATGAACATAGCATTTCCACTTCATTTCGACGGCCGCGGCTTAACCGCAGATACTTCCGAAGACCAGCATATTCGCGAATTGATCGAACAACTGCTGTTCACGTCGCCGGGTGAACGGGTGAACCGTCCGACCTTTGGTAGCGGGTTGCTGCAACTGGTGTTTGCCGCAAACAGTCCAGAGTTGGCCGCCGCCACATTGGTCATGGTTCAAGGTTCCCTTCAACAGTGGCTGGGGGATCGGATACATGTGGAAGCGGTGGATGTTACCAACCACGAGGCAGAACTGCGAGTGGAGGTGCGTTACATTGTTCGGCGAACGCAGCAGAGACGCGTGGCCGCGTTCGCGAAGGGGGTCCCATGATCTACCTCTGCTGTGAAGAGGGGCGACGTAGCTTAGTCCACGGTCATGCAACCCTCAACGGAATCGAACGCCTGGAAGTTGTCGACCAGGAACTGATAGGAACGCCGCAAGAGTCCTTGAGGCAACGGATTCTCCGACTGTTCTTTATCAGCAAAGCGGTTACCAGCGATCCAATGGCTAGGCAAGCATTTTTTAATCGATTGGCAACGCTTTCGTCGGCCCAAGTGAAAATCCACGGAGGCGAACGGCTTCAACAAATCACCGCGGAATCCGTCGGACTTCGTTCCGCAACCAACGTGCTACTCAACTCGGGTGATCGAACTGAATTGATAGTGGGCGATCATCTCGAGATCCGTGTTTCAACGCGAGGCGACTTTTCACGCTATACCCTAAAGCTTGTTGAGGCAAGTTCCGACTGTCCGCTTCTGGGACTGGATGATCGACTCTCACGAATCGACTTTTCTTTCAAGGTCGAATGCGAAAGCGAGTTCGACTGTCGCCCGAATTGCGGCTGTCCGCCGCGGTTAGCCGCGTCACCTGACCTCGATTACATGGCCAAGGACTATGCAAGCTTCCGTAAGTTGATGCTCGATCGCATGGCGTTTCTGGCTCCCGAATGGCGGGAGCGCAATCCGGCCGATTTGAGTGTGACGCTCGTCGAAATACTCGCCTACGTGGGGGACTACCTCAGCTATCGCCAAGATGCAATCGCTACCGAAGCGTACCTTGGCACGGCCAGGCACCGCGTGTCGGTCAAGCGGCATGCGAGGCTTCTGGACTATGCCATGCACGATGGATGCAACGCACGCGCCTGGGTTCAGGTGCGGCTGAAGCCGGACGCGAGCAAGATGAAACTTGAGGTGGGCGCAGATGTCCTTCCTCCACTTCGCTTTGCGACGCGATTGAGTTCGTCGACCCTGCTTGCGGAACCTGACTTTCAGACATTGTTTCAATCGAATCGTGCCGTCGTTTTTGAGCCGATGGAGAGTGCGGAGTTATTTCCCGAACACAATGAGCTCCCATTTCATACATGGGGAGACGACGCGTGCTGCCTAGCGAAAGGGGCAACCAAAGCCACCTTGCGGGGAGACTTGCCTAATCTCCAGCCTGGTCAAGTATTGATTTTTGTCGAACAACTTGGCCCTCAGACGGGACATTATGCGGACGCTGATCCACTTCATCGTCATGCGGTTCGCTTAACTAAGATAAACGGAATGAATCGCCAAGAATATCTGTTTGCCGCTAAAAATAATACGTTGCCCCAACGGTTGGACGAGCTAACCGTTCCACCCACAAGCGTCACGGACATTGAATGGGGCGATGCGGACGCTCTTCCAATCCCCTTCAGTCTATCGGTTCGAGCAAGGTCGGACGGACGATTGTTGGAAGACGTTAGTGTCGCACTCGGTAACATCGTGCTTGCGGATCAGGGAATGACGTTACCGCACTTGGAGGAATTGGGTCAGGTACCAACGCCCAACTTGGCGCTAGCTTCGGTTGGCGCAACCGGCTGCGATCACTGCGAAACACCGAGCTCACCAACGATCGTTGCTCGATTCCGCCCGCTACTGAAGAATCGTCCGTTGACGCGAGCGGCGAACCACGATCCGGAAGCTACTGCTACCGCGGCGTTCGCATGGACGATGAATGACGTTCTCCCGTCAATTCATTTGGCAGATAGTCAAGGACGCCAGTGGAATCCGAAACGTGATTTACTGTCGAGCGGGGCTTTTGCGTCCGAGTTTGTAGCCGAAACGGACAATGACAACCGAACAAATATCCGGTTTGGCGATGACGAGAACGGCATGCATCCAAGCGAAGGAACGTTGATTCACGCGCGCTACCGGATTGGCAATGGAACTACGGGAAACCTACCAATGGGTGCGATTGTTCATGTTGTCTCCGATACTTTTTCATCCGATGAAATCCAATCGGTTAGCAATCCGCTGTCGGCCCGCGGAGGCACCGACCCGGAACCCATGGAAGCAGTACGGCAAAATGCACCGGCCGCCTTTCGAATCCAACAACGTGCGGTAACTCCGGAAGACTACGCTGCGAAGGCCGGTGAGCACCCAGATGTACAGCGTGCAGCCGCGACGTTGCGTTGGACGGGGAGTTGGCACACTGTTTTTCTGACGGTTGACCGACGCAGCAGCCGATTGGTCGATGCTGCATTCGAAAATGAGTTGCGAGTTTTTCTGGAACGATATCGGTTGGCGGGACATGATCTGGAAATCGACGGCCCTCGCTTTGTACCGTTGGAGCTGGAATTGCGTGTGTGCATTTCGGCCAACTATTTTCGAAGTGACGTGCTCGCAGTCCTCAAAGCAGTCTTTGACAACCGTCTGCATTCGGATGGAACCCGCGGCTTCTTTCACGCCGAGAACTTTAGTTTTGGCCAACCGGTATTGTTGAGTAGGATATACGCCGCGGCCCAGCAGGTGGCCGGTGTACGGCACGTTGAAGTGACCATACTCCGACGCCAAGGGGCAACGACAGATGCCCTCGTACCGGAATCAGATGTCTTTGAAGTGGGACGCATCGAAATCGCTCAACTTGAAAATGATTCCAATTTTCCTGATCGCGGCGTGCTGCGTTTTGAAGCATTGGGGGGACGATGAACAACCCGCTAGACTCGACATTGAGAGATTTGAACGACTTAGGCTGTGGCTGTGGAGCTGGGATTGAAATGCAGACTCCTGCATCCATTGATAATCGGCCTGGCTTGCCCGCCATCGATTTTCGAGCCGGGGTTCACTCGCAGTTCAAGGCCTCACTCTTGGCCTCGCTTTCGTCTGAGAATAAAGGTGCATTACGAGCCTTGCAGACTCGCGACGACAGCGATTTCACAGTCGGGCTGTTAGATGCTTTCGCCAGCATGGCGGATGTGCTGACGTTTTATTCCGAGCGAATTGCGAATGAATCGTATTTGCGAACTGCGACCGAGAGGCGCAGCGTGCTCGAGCTTGCGCGGGCTATCGGATATGAACTATCACCAGGCGTAGCTTCGCAAGTGTTGCTTTCGTTCACGGTGGAAGGAGGACGAGGAGCACCTGGGACGGCCATCATCCCGAAAGGGACAAAAGTCCAAAGCATTCCTGGCCCAGATCAAAAGCCTCAAACCTTTGAAACGTCACTCGACTTCAACGGGCGGGCAACCTGGAACGAGTTGCGTCTGCGATCGAGGTCCCCTGCGCCGGAAAGTGCAGTCAACGCAGACGAATTGTATCTTGCGGGCTCTCCAAACTTAAAAACCGGTGATGTGCTGGTACTATCGAGTCATAGTGAGGCCGAGGCACGCCGCATTTCTGCTATGAAGGTCGATCGCGAACGCGGCCATACTTGGGTGGAATTGGAAGCGGCAACTTCTCGCAAAAAAAAGCTGAACACACCAGCCATTGACGTGACGAAGGGGATCAAGCTCGGTTCAGTGCCGTCCATCGAGTCGGTTGGAGCACTCTTTCTTAAAGAAGGCGTGTCAGGGGAACAAATGTCCTCGCTTGCACACTTCCGCCATTGGGACTTGGTCGTGGTGCAGACCTACTTGAACAACCGGACAAAGGGGGCGTTTTCCTCGCTGAACGCTGGTGTGTTTGTTCTGCGCACGCGCGTTGGATTTTTTGGACACAACGCACCAAAGTGGGCGAGCCTCCCGCACACCAAAGTGGTGACCACAGTCATTGTAGACAATCACGGTACTAGTTCTGTTACGTTCGAGAACGATGCGTATCCGATTTCTTGGGACAATGCAAATAGATCGATACGCGAAGATTCGCAGGGAAATGCGCATACTGATTTTCATGTTTTTCTGGAGCGATCCGTGTCGGAGGCCGTTAAAGAGAGTTGGATCGTGATGGAGACCCAAGGGAATAAGTTGCTGCCATTTCAAGTCGACATGGTCGCCGATCGTTCACGAGCGGATTACGGGCTAAGCGCACGCTGTACGGGGCTCAAACTTCGGAATTTCCTCAGCCAGGTGAAAGTGGAGGACAAAACCCTTGAAAATAGGAGCACCACGGCGCATGTCCATAGCGAGCCATTGACGGTTATCGGTGCGCCCATCGAGCGCCTTCCACTCGGCGAAACGAAAATCGTCTTGGATCGTATTGAAAAGGACTTGATCAAGGGGCAAACCATCGCATTGAAAGGGGAGAACGCGGATTTGCCAGGCACCATCCAACGCGAGTTCCTAATCCTCGCCGAGGTGAAACACTCGGATGTGACAACGCTCATTCTGAGCGAAGGGCTAAAGAGCAGCTACCTCGTGGCGACGGTCACGCTTAACGCCAACGTCGTGCCCGCAACCCACGGTGAAACAACTCAAGAGGTTCTCGGCAGCGGGGACGCCAGCCAAAGTTTTCAGCGTTTTACTCTGAAGCAACAGCCGCTGACATTCACCTTTCCACTAGGTGCATCGCGTTTGGAATCAACTCTTGAAATCCGAGTGGACGATATCCTGTGGCGTGAAGTCCCCACGTTCTTTAAATGTCGGCCAACAGACCGCGTTTATGTCTTGCACCGTGCCGACGATGGAACAACCGAGGTGCAATTTGGTGACGGTCTTCGTGGTGCACGCCTGACTTCCGGACAAGAAAATGTCAGGGCGGTTTACCGCAAGGGAATTGGCACAGAAGGAATGGTGGATCCGGAGCAGATTAATTTAATGCTCACTCAACCTTTAGGGGTCAAGAGCGTTACCAACCTTCTTGCACCGCAGGGTGCCGAAGATCCGCAAACGCTAGATGCCGCCCGTCTCAACGCACCGCGAACGGTCTTGACCCTCGATCGTGTTGTTTCGCTTCAGGACTACGAAGACTTTGCTCGCGACTTTCCCGGCGTTGCCAAGGCCCATGCCGTATGGATTTGGAGAGGCCAAGTCCGTGGTGTGCAACTCACGTTGCTCGGACCAAATGGCTTGGCAATCAATCAGACAGGCCAGCCCGCCGATCCATTGAGAAAGGCGCTTGCCTCTCAAGGCCTTCCCAACGTACCGATACATATCGTCTCATCCCCTCCATCGCTCTTTGCGATCCAGGGAAGCGTCCGGGTGGACGCCGATCACCTCGCCTCGCGCGTCGATGCAGACCTAAAGACGGCACTGCGCTCGGCATTTTCTTTTACAGCCCGAGAGTTCGGACAAGGGGTGGCGCTCAGCGAAGTGATCGCTGTGATTCAAAACGTGGATGGGGTCGCCTTTGTCGATGTGACTGGGTTTGAAAAGAAATCCGTAAGCTTAGACGATTCTGTTGTGGCTAAGAGTAGCGTTGGCGACAAAGGCTACCTAGTCGCAAGTCTTCCGAACAATGGAGCCGATTCGAATTCGGCAATGCCAGCCGAACTATTGATTCTGGACGAGTTGTCGTTGTCGCAGCTGAAGGTGATTGCAAAATGAGCTTCGATGCCGACCAGATCTACAACTTGCTCCCCGCTGTGCATCGCGACCGAGATGCAGCCCAAGGATCTCCCTTGCGGCAGCTCATCGAGATCATCGCTGGACAAGTGGCTGTGCTTGAGGACAACCTGGAACAACTTTACGACAATCATTTTGTGGAAACTGCGGCCCCATGGGTCCTGCCTTATCTGGGGGATCTGCTGGGGATTCGCGGCTTACCAAACAGCTCGCATGCGATATCGTCGCGTGCGGAGGTAGGTCATACGGTTGCGTATAGGAGACGCAAAGGGACGGCGTCAGCCTTAGAGTTGCTTGCTCGCGACATAACAGGGTTGCCTGCGAGAGCGGTTGAGTTCTTCGAGCGAATTGCCTCCACGCAGCACTTGAATCACGCGCGCCCGATATGCAAGTCGTTTGCGAGTCTCCGCAATGCTGGCGGATTGGAGTTCGTTGGCACACCCTTTGAAACGCTCATGCGAACGGTCGAACTGCGGCGAATCGAGCCAGGACGCGGACGTTGGAATATTCCGAATATCGGCTTGTTTCTGTGGCGACTACGATCGTATTCACGGACTGCTTCGCCTGTAGTTCCGGTTGGGGAGTTGGTTGCTGGAGATCCGCTTGCCAAGCATCGCTTTCGAGTCCATCCCTTTGGAATGGACACTCAACTGTTTATTCATCCTGAAACTGAGGACGACGTTAGCCATCTGGCTGAACCCATTAACGTATCCTTACCAATCACTCGCCGCATGTTGGCCGGGCAATCGAGAAACGACTTGGGACTGGAAACACTCTACGGCGATAATCGGAGTGTGTTGATCCAGGAATTTATTGACGTACAATATCGACCTGTTCCAGCCGAGCGAATACTGGTCTGTGATCTGAGCGATGCCGACGGACAGCCTGCCTGGAACTACGAAAATAAAGTGAGTCCTACGCAAATCGCGATCGATCCGCAATTGGGGCGACTGGTCTTTGGTACTATCCCCAACGAAGACCATCCTCCTCGCGTAACGTACTTTTATGGTTTTGGTTCTGATATCGGAGGGGGCGAATATGGCCGAACTGTGGCCTCCACCGCGGCTTCCACTGGGGCCACGGTTGTGAACGTCCAGACAGTAGGCAATGCGACTGCACCTTTGGGGGCGTTCAAAACGGTTAGGGATGCATTGTTAGGTCTTGGCGCCGGCGGAGGTGCAATCAAGATTGTCGGGAGTGATCGTTTCGTGGAGTCGCTGCCGGACGTTGTTGCCAACGGAGTCGCCGTGGAGATCATAGCGGCCGACGGAAGTTGTCCTGGCGTGCTCTTGCCGGAGGTCGCATCTGGCCAAAAGTGGACCGTGCGCGGTAATACGAGCGGTCGCGTTTCGTTCGATGGCCTTTGGCTTGCCGGTGCACTGCGAGTTGCGGATGAGCTTCAGAAATTTACCATGCGCCACTGCACACTGGCACCGCGTTGGGGCATGCCCGTAACGATCAGCACCTTGGAGATCGAATCCAGTCGAACGGAAGTTTTGATTGAGAATTGCATACTACCGTCCATGAGAGTCGGAACCGACGGAGCGCGGTTGAGATTGCGAAACTGCGTTATCGACGCAGGGGCCGCGGACGGATTTGCCATGTCCAACTTGACTGGGGACGGCCCAGCCGGGACGTGGCGATTGGAAAACTGCACCATCATTGGCAAGGTTGCATTAGACTCGCTTGAACTCGCGTCCAATTGCATTTTCTTGTCCGAGTCGGTCGCGGTACGGCGTCGCCAGGAGGGTTGTATACGATTCAGTTGGCTGCCAAGCCATGCGATAACACCTCGTCGCTACAACTGCTTATCCGATGAGGCTGGGACTTCCAGTCTTCGTCCGCAGTTCACCTCCTTGCAATGGGGCGATGCAGGCTACGCTCAACTCAGTCGCCATTGCCCGGAGGCGATTCGAACTGGGGCAGACGATGGAGCCGAAATGGGCGCGTTCCATGACTTGTTCTTTCCGCAAAAGGAATTGCACTTGCGTTCGCGACTGCTAGAGCACTTGCGTTTCGGGCTGGAAGCTGGCGTGTTCTATGAATCTTGATTTCCAACCAACAGATTATTTCATAAGACAGGTAAAAAGATGAAAGGCGACTTCACACGCGATAGCTTCGACCCAAAGAAGCACTTCCAACAAGTGCTCATGCAACAGGGGCGCGTACAACTCGATGCAGACTGGAACGAACAAGCCGCAATCGCGATGCGCCGTCATGAGACCACGGTCGAGGACATCGTTGGTTCGTGCGGCGGGCCGGAAGACAATGCGGCCTTCCGAATCATCACGGACAAAAAGGAGTTGGAAGCGTTGAAGTTGGAAGCCAAAGGAACTCCATTCGCACTTTCCGCGGGTCGTTACTATGTGCATGGGCGTCAATGCGAAGTTGAGGCTCCATTCTCTTTTTTGCATCAGCCGGACCATGTCGAAAAAGAGCTTTCCGAGGGAGACTATTTAATTTATCTCGATGTATGGCAACGGCACATAACGATGCTTGAGGACGGTTCACTCCGCGAATCCGCCCTCGGTGGTCCCGATACAGCAACCCGCGTGAAGACCGTTTGGCAAGTCCGCGCCGCGGCCCTGGATGAAAAGCTGAATCCGGACTTAACAACCCCCAGTCTCTGTCATCTTGCGGCCAAGGATTTTGACAAGGAGACGCGATTGGCGTTGCCAGAGATGGCAGCTAGAACAACTAAGGCGACGGCGGACTCCGAACCTTGCACCATTCCTGCAAGTGCAGGATACCGCGGTTTGGAAAATCAACTTTACCGAGTCGAGATTCATGACCCTGGGGCAATTGGGACCGCCACGTTTAAATGGTCGCGTGAGAATGGGTCTATTATCACTCGAATCACGGATGGCAAAAATTTGCCTAATCTTATAGTCGCGAGCACCGGACCGGACGCAAACCTTGGTCTCCAAGAAGGAGACATTGTGGAAGTCATTCATGATTCCGATGAGTTGGCGGGAAGACCCGGCGGGCTGGCTAAGATTGGGGAGATGGTGGACCCCTCCATGGGCAAAATCAAGTTGCAACAACTGGGCAGCGAACCGATGCCAGGGACGATCAATAGCGATTCGAATCCTCGGTTACGCCGCTGGGAGAATTATGAAAAGGTCGCTGTTGACGCAGCCGTGAATGAGGGCTTCTTACCGATTGAGAACGGGATCGAGATCACGTTTCATCTTCCGACCAATGCTGAGTTTCGCACGGGGGACTACTGGCAAATTCCGGCCCGAGCGGCGATTTCCAACGCGCCGTCGGGTTTGATCGAATGGCCTGTCCAAGAGAACCTAGCCGCATTTTGCCCGCCGCAGGGAATCGTCCATTCCTATTGCCGCCTCGGTGTTGTTTCGATCGATAAAGATGGCGATGCGGAATTGATCAGCGATTGCCGCTGCCTATGGCCCGCTTTGTCGACAGTCCCGCGCCTGTTCTACGTTAGCGGGGATGGACAAGAGGTAATGCCCGACTTGAAGAAGGATGCGAGCAAGCATACCAAGCTACCGTGTCCATTGATAGTAGGTGTGGCAAATGGGCAATGTATCGAAGGGCTGAAAAGCGTTCGATTCGATGTCGTCAATACTGTGTCGAATCCCAGCGAGGGATTGGTTGTGGTCGCGGGCGGAACGCCGACGCAGTCTTTCGAAATCGTGCAACTGGATGCGGTGGGACTTGCAAAAGTTGATTTTTATCTGGACGCTACGAACCCAGTCCAGCAGGTCGTGGCTTGGCTCCTCGACTTGCAAAGCAACCCAGTCTCCCTGCCGTTGATCTTCAACGCACAACTGAGCGTTGCTAGTCAGGTAGCTTACCAGCCAGGCAGTTGCGCGGGCTTGTCTGGACGAGTGACCGTGCAAGATGCAATCGATAGGCTTGCAGAGCAGATCCGTATCTACAAGGTGAGCGGCGATGCACAATCCACGGCAGGTGGACAACCGTTGCCGGAGCCCATCGTAGTGTTGGTTGCGAACCAATGTGGCCCAGTGCCAAGCGTACCGGTGACCTTTAAGGTCCTGTCCGGTGGCGGCTCGGTGAAACCGACAGAACCAACACTCACGGATGCCAATGGTCGCGCGGATTGCCAATGGATCCTTGGCGGATCGTCGGCAACTCAGGAGTTGCAAGCCACAATGGTGGACAAAGTCGGCTTATCGGCGGCGCCGATGGATGTACGCTTTACGGCTCGCGTACTCAGCGGCGATGCGGCTCAGCCTAGTGTGCGGATCAAGGGAGTTTTTCGACTGCCTGGTCCATTGAGACTGGGATCGAATATTCCAGTTAGTGAACTGGGGACTGGGCTGCGTATCGATTGCGATCATGACATAGATAAAGCAACAGTGGAAGACCCAAATCTAAAACGTGGCGAACCGACATGCTTTGTGACGGTTGAAGTGCCACTCCCGCTGACACAGGATCAAATCCGATTTTGGGGTGACACGGGACTTGTTGGTTATACACCGATCGTATTGGCGGCGAACGTCGTTGTGAACGGCAATCAAATCAGTTGGACCCCGTCCCCAGAGGCCATTAGCGGTTTAACGAAGGCTTTCAATGCAATGAACCAGTTTCAAGGTCGATTGGGTGAACGGATCCTTGCCAGGCTCACGCTTAAAGGAAATTTCATTTGGGCCACCAGCAGTGGTCGAGAGAACAAACTCTACCTTGATGGTGAGGCGGTCCGATTTGACCCTACGGATGAGTCCGGCACGGGCAAAGAATTCGGTGTACGCTTGCCGAGTGGGGACGGTCGACGTGGTGGTGACTTCGAAATGTGGTTCTGGTTGACCAAAGGCTGAGTGTGGCACGTCCCTGAGTTCACGAAGGGCGTGGTGAATCGCCAGCGACCTTTGTCTGAGTTCACCACGCCCATCGCTTCGCTCTGGGCGTGCCACACGTGCCACACGCTCTGGGCGTGCCAAGCGCTTGATTGTTGTGGCTGAGTGAGCCCCTCGCTCAGGCTCGAAAGGCTCAAATGAGCGAAGGGCCTCACTCGTCCACAGGTCACTTCCAAAGCATTAATCCGCGAAAAAGAGACCGGCGTCGAGATACTGTCCGCCACCCGTTTGGCGACAATGGATGGCAATCACATTGGTACCCTTAA
>JBBRJI010000078.1:0-13370 GCA_038219625.1 Pirellulales bacterium
GCCGAAGACTGGGCTACCAGATTGGACGGTAGGACCGTGATGTTCCCCTTGACGTCTGTCGTGACGTTGCTGCCACCGGCGGTGAGCAGTTCGTGCGTGTTGCCGTGCGTTCGGCTTTGTGCCGTGCCGTTGGTCGTCACACTCGACCAGTCACCCACCGACGTCAAACTCCAGGATTGACTAAATGTGCTGCTGGTGCGTGCATGTGCCGTTAGCCGATCTTCGAAGTCGTAGGTTGTTCGTGCGGCGGTGAAGACGAAGTCACTTATGGCTCCTGAGATTGTCTCTTGTTGGCGTCCCAGATTGGTTTTATAGCTGGCGAGCATCAAAAATATTCCTCAACTCATTCAAGCGACTTTTGAGCTGTTCGACGGACATACTTCGCAATTGTGCTTCCATGGTTGGTGTTGAATCGCAAAGTGATTCCAACAATTGGACCTGACCAACCAGCTTGCCTTGATCTATACCCTCCTCGCGACCTTTTTCAATCCCTTTTTCAATCCCTTTTCGATCCCTTGTTCGATCCCTTGTTCGATACCGATAGCGATAAGGTCTTGGCCAGATCTAGTATTTCGGATGTCTGGTAACTTTCCTAGCAACATTTCTTCGATCTCCTTGGCTCCCTTGTAAGGCAAACGCTGCATTAGCCAGCTTATAAACACTTCCTGCAACCCTGCCACTGATACCCGGTCCAGTTCGGGGCTGTCTATCCGATTATAGCATTCCGCAGCTTCCGTTTCCAAAACTTCCTCGCTGCTTGCGAACAATGGCGCAAAAACCGCCACCATCGGATGGTCTGGTTGCTCACCGCTCAACTGTTCCAACGCTTCCTCCAGGTAGATCACCTGAACCAATTCACGCCACGGATCGGAATCCGGATCAAAACGCGATTCCAAAAAGAAAACAAGGCCTCGAACCTCTCGTTTGGGGTATTGAGCCCGGAGCATGGCCATCTCTTGCACGATCCGAACGTAGATTAGACTATCGTCATACCCTTGAAACTCGGCCACGAGAATTGCCAGCGAAGCATCCGCTGGAACCCAAGCAGCGTCGACTCGCTTTTCAATCGATTTCAATGTCAGCGACTCAAATCGAGCACCTGCCGGTGGCACCTCGTGCAGCAGCAGAAACACCCACTGCGGCTGCCACTGAAAGATCAAATAGATTTGCTTGTCCGATTCCATAGCCAGTCATTGTAGCATTTCACGAGTCGACAAGTCGGTATCAACCGATGCGTGCAGTGTTGTACGCAATTGACTGCGGGAACAAATTGCCAAACTACGATCGTTGCTCCGCCTGATATTTCTCGTCCTTCGCCTTTACGGCTTTAAGCTCGAACGATGCCGAATCCCTGATCCAAAGAACAAGAGAAGATTGATTCGAGGAGTCGACATGGCAACTGACATTATTCCAAAACGATCGGTGTTGGCCGTGATTGGGTTGTCGTATTCGCGTTATCACTCCTGGACCAATGCGCCCCCTCAAGTCTACATGGACAGCGGCGTAGAGAACATCAACACGGACGTTGCAGTCGTCCGATCTTTGGCTAGCAAATTGAATTTCTTGGGTTGGTTCCAAAAAACTCTTGGACGGAGCGGCCATGCGCACTACAATCTCCTTCCAGCACTTGGTGAAGGATCACCCCAAATTAGCACAGGTAAGGAAACCATTATGAGCACACGACTCGCTGTATTCTTTAGCAATCCATTATTCTTTAGCAATCCATTTCGGATCTGTATTGCGATCCTTCTCTCCGCGACACTCACCAACGCGAGTTTCCCGCAGTCGAACGAGTTTGAGGCCCATACAGCTCAGCCAGCCTCTAGTACGGACCCTGTCTCAACTGAGGAACTCCCAACGGACGATCGACAAGGTCAGTCCGACGCCGAACGCATGGGGGAGATCCAAGAGTCTTTGGAACACGACCAAAAACAACTGTTAAGTCTCGAACAAGAGATCGAGAATCCAAATAGCGAGTACGCAATCGCAGAAAAAGAATTCCGATCGCTAAAGACTGAGCTGGAGCTCGTCAACGAAAAGCTAGAATCCGCTCGCAAAACCGCCGCCGAATCCTTGATTCAACACTTGGAACAGGAAGCAGCGTCACTTCAACGACAACGCAAGTTGGCAGAAGATAGATTCGATCTGGCCATCGAAGATCGAAAGACGTTGCGCGAGCAAAAGGTCACCCTACGCCGTAAGATCGAAAACGACAAAGCAGCACTTGCCGCCATCACTGGTGACGACGAGCATCTACGTTCCGAAGAATATGGCAATGAAATCGAACATGACGAAAAGCGTGACCCACACGGCAAGAAGGATCATCGAACTCAATCACGCGACCCTAATAACCGCAACCCTGATAACCGCGACGACGACAAGCGTTCTACGAGTGGCGAGACGCAGGATTATTCGGACACTTTCGATCGGTCAAAAGAGTTGGCGGATTCGGATGAGGACAACGTTGAGCTAACAAAAGCCGTCGAGGAAGCGGAAGCCAAAGATAAAGAAGCGGACGAAGCTCAAGAAGAGACCCGATCGATCGCGGTCCGCTTGACCGATATTCAAAAGCTGGTTGTTCAAGAGCAGAAGGAACTCGATCTTGCACGTAAGAAAGTAGATCTGGCGAGTGCCGCCCAGTTGACGCTTTCTCAAGAACTGACCCGACGCGGTGCGGAACAAGCGGATGCAACCGAGTTAGCCGAATTACGAGCGTCGATCGGTAGCGCGAGCATTCGACTCATCCAGGCTCGTTCCGAGGTTACCGAAATCAGCGAGCGTCTCAATGATCACCGGGCTGAACAAAGCAGTCTGCAATCGGAGCACATCGTCGCATTGCAGGAAGCCGAGAAAAAGCGACAGGAGGCGAACCAAGCCGAAGACCGAATCGATGCGATTCGCAACCCATTTACGTTGAAAAACATTTTGCAATGGCTGGTCGAACACGGACCACGTATTCTTGCCATCATCGTGGGCATGTTCCTTCTAAATTGGCTTGCCTCCTTCTTTGCATCCCGATCCGTTCGACTAGTGACAACGGGATCGGGCAGGGGCTCGAAAATGGAAAAAGAGAATCGGGCCAAGACTTTGGTAGGAGTCTTTCAGAATGCGTCGACGGTCGGCATCTTTATTACCGGGGCCTTAATGGTGTTGGAGGAGGTTGGAGTCAACATCACGGTTTTGATGGGAGGAGTTGCTGTGATCGGTTTGGCGGTCGCGTTTGGCGCTCAAAACTTGATCAAGGACTATTTTTATGGTTTCGTCATGTTGCTTGAGAACCAGTACATGCTGAATGACTTTGTGCGCGTTGGGGGAGTGAGTGGCCAGGTCGAACGTATTACTTTGCGAATGACGGTTTTGCGTGATTCCAACGGGGTGGTGCATTTCATACCTAACGGCACAATCAACAGTGTTAGCAACGAGACGCATGGCTGGTCCAGAGCGGTCTGTGAAATCGCCGTGGCTCATAACGAAAGTTTTGATCGAGTCAGCGAGATACTGAACGCCGTTTCGCACGAGCTACTACAGGATGCGGTCTTTAGCAAATTTCTGCTGGAACCACCGACTAGCCCTGCGATAGAGAGTCTCGGTGAGTCCGCAGTCTTCCTTAAGATGTCCGTAAAAACCCTTCCGAACAAGCATGGTGCGGTAAAACAGGAATGGTTAAAGCGAATCAAGAACCGCTTTTGCGAACTAGGGGTCCAACACCCCTTCCCGCAACGCGCCGTGCATGTGCAATCGGAAAACAGGATGCCTGCCCACGAAAACAGCATTATGCATCAGCCCGGAATTTTTAAACAAGCGAGCTGATCCGCAACGTGTGGCACGTTCCGTCGGATATAATGGTGCATACCGGTTTGTGTCAAACAGGGAGTATGCGTCATGGCGGGAAATCTCTTGAAAACTCATTTCGCGATTTGCGCGTTCCTCATTCTAACTTTCAGCATGAGTGTCCGCTCTGGTGCGCAATCGAATGTTCTGCCGTCGATCGACTCGCCGTCGCAACGGTGGTTGCCACCGCCAAGGTCGTACCCAAATCAACCGGATAGCCAAGCCAAACTTTTGTCTAGTCTTCGCGATTTGGTTCTGAACAACCGTGCATCCAACGAAGCTAATCCATCGCGACTTTCCGATGCCGATGTCCAATCACTCAAGGAGGCCATGAAGCAATATGGTGGCAACCTGCCAGACGGTCTGTCTGCCGATAGCCTTGACGCAATTCCCCCTGAGCTGATTTCTAAGGCACTTTCGAATCCCGAGTTGAGGCGCCAAGCCAAGGAATTGTCCGAACAATTTATGAAAACGGATCGCCCCAAATCCGCGGGCAAGCCAAACACGCCCGTCGATCCAGCCTCCAGTCAGATGCCGTCCAACACTGCAGAAAAGCAACAACCGTCATCTACGCAAAATAAGAACGAGAACAAGTTCAAGCCCAACGATCCGGCGCCCCAATCGCAAAAACCAAAGGAGGGACTCGAGTCGCAAAGCAAGACGAAAAAAGATGACTTCACAGACCTGATGGAAAAACTGCGAAACACGCAGCAGCAGTTTGAACAAGGCCAGAATCCATCGAATGAGGCAGAGCCTCCTAAGGACCGTTCCAATGGGAACAAACAACCCTCCAGTTCCAACAACGAGACGCCATCCACGCGGAATCGGCCGATCCCAAGTCAGCCACCAGCAGACCGCAATCGCCAATCACCAAGGCCTGCGCAGGACGAGTCGAACCCTTTCGATTCGAAACAGAACCAGCAACCCACAGACAAGGACTTAGCCGCCAATAGCAACTCACAATCGACAAAGCGACCTGCATCGTCTCCCGGAAGCGATTCTGCAGATAGAGGTGCGACAGGAAGCGGAACGGCCGATCGATCTGACGAATCCAAACCAACGTCGTCCATGGATATCCGGAAGGAACTGGACCGAAGGGGCTTCGGCCCAACCCTTCAGAAACTCATCGAGGATGCCCAACGTTCGAGCCCATCTTCACGCGTTGCAGCGCAGCCACCCAACAACACCGGCCAACCTTCCAAACCAACCAAAACGCCCAACGAAAAATTAAAACAACCTGCTGCACCTGAGCCGATCAAGCGGTCGCCTACACGCCCACCCAATTCAGCTAGCACCGCCGATTCCATTCGAAAGCCGCCAAAACCAGATTCGGCAATGTCCAAGAGTTTTCAGGAAACAGGCAAATACCTCAATAACTTGTGGACGCAAGTCTCCAAGAGCAACCAGAGCACTTCTCGCGCTGCCGCATCACCGTCGCCGCGTTCAACGCCCCAAGCGTCCTCTACGAACGAGGCCTTCCAGCTTCCCAACCCATTCAATGCAAAAGTTTTGGAGGGCCTTGTCGTTCTAGCTATCGCTGGCGCGATAGCCTTTTTTGTCTTCCGCTACCGCTTCCGCTCGGAGCAAGTGCGCAGAAAATTGCTCGAAGCGCAATTGGCACCCAGGATCGACGAGATCCGTTCGCGGGAGGATGTGGTTCGAGCTTTTCATGCTCTTGCAAAACAGCGATTCAAATCGGCTCAAGCTTGGTGGACCTACGGCTACGTCACCGAACAATTCCATCTCGCGTTGCCAGAACACTCGACTCCGATTCGAAACCTTTCCAATCTCTACGAACAAGCCAGGTATTTTCCGATGGAGCATCAACTTACAGCGGATCAAATCGAAGATGCAAAACTCGCTCTGAAACAATGCGAGGGCTGAGCACGTTGGACGGTTATCGCACCCCTTCGAAACCCGCGGCTAGGTCCGTCGGCTCGCTTGTCATCACTTTGTTTTTCCTTTGGCAATGCGATTTCGTTCAGTCGCAGCAAACGAATTCATCCGGCGAACAGAAGTGGCAAGTGGGTTGCGAACTCTTCCAAATGCTATTGGAAGAACGGGGAATGGCAACGATCCAATCGCTGGAATCATCGATCAATTCACCTACGGATTCGGTGATCGTCTTGACCGGTGATTGGACGCGGTTGCGAAGTGACATTTTGACGATTCTCACTATGTTTGTGAAACGAGGTGGGAACTTACTTATTGCAACAGATCAACCCAATTTCTTGCCCAACATCGGAGAAATCAAGGCTGGACCGGTGGTCGCATTGGGATTAGACGACAGGTATTTCGATTTCAAAGACTGCATTCGGATTCAGGATATCGACACATCGCACGAATTGATGATTGGGGTTCAGGAGATCGTGTCCAACCGCACGGCATGGCTTTCTCTGCTTACCAATTCCGCCAGAGTGAATTCCCTTCGTTGGCAGGTCATCGCTTCGTTGCCCTCCGATTGCTTACCCTCGAATAGTAGCAACCAACCACTGATTGCTGTGGGGACTGGAAGCTCGCAGGTTGCCGGTGTCATGGTCCTCATGGCCGATACGAGCGTCCTTACCAACGGCATGATATGGCATGGTGACAACGCGACCTTTGCCATTCGACTTTCTGAATTACTCGGTCGCGGGAAAAAAACCGGCCTGAGCTTTGTCGCCGATGGACGGGTATTGGCAAGTTACCAAGGTAGAATGCGACCTGCTCCACCGAATGTCAGTTCGAACCGAACCAATGAACAGCCTGTTCCAAGAATTCAGGATATTCCAAATACCGATCTTGAAACCAAGTTGCGAATGGCCAACCATATACTGAAGAGTGTGGCGGATTCCAACATTTTGAATGAAGCCATGGCTAGACAACCGAGGCCTGTAGATACGAAGGTCTATGTTCTCGCTGTCCTCGCATTGATTGCGGCGGCATGTGGATTGCTGTTTTTGGCGTACTTGATGCGTCGCGTGCCTGCACTGCTGAGACTCCAGCCAACCATCCCACACCGTTCTGCGTTCGAAATGGATTCGGGTTTAAAACAACGCAATTCGCAGTACGGACCGGCCGCATTTATTTTGGCGAGAGAGTTCTGCAAAGAGTGTTCCGGGACTAGCGACGAAAAGGGGTGGAGAAACAAAGCCACCGGCTTCCACCATTCCGGTGCGATTCCAAATGACAAGGCTTTTCGCGAAAAACTCGAGTATGTCCGCTCTTTTGAGATCAGCAATCTTGTTCCGAGAGTCTCCGAAAAAGAATTTCTCAAGCTTGGAAAAACAATTCACGAGCTGCGACAAGCTTTGCAGTCCCCTAAAATCGAAAGTGCAACGTAGAATACTCGTTTAGGCGAGCGGCAGAACGAGTCATACCCCCCCCGCGCTTCGCTCGACCCTCCCGGAGGGAGGGTGAAGTCACTCTCCCTCTGGGAGAGTCGACCTGAAAGGCCGGAGAGGGGTTGCATCACACTGGTAGTTTTCAGCCTTCCGTTGGCTTTAACCCCGACCCGTCGGCGACGGCATTGCGCCACATCGCCATCGATCGCATATTTCCATACTCCCTTCAAGAACCAGAAAACTGATTCGTGCCCACAGCCAATTCCATTGCCTTACGAGTAAACGAGCTACGAAGTCGAACACAGGAGTTAATGCAGCAAATCGTTGTGGGGCTCGACGATGTTACCGATCAACTTCTGGTGGCTCTGTTTGCTGGTGGGCATGTGCTTCTGGAGGGAGTTCCAGGAACTGCTAAAACAACGCTCTGCCGAACCTTCGCAACCATTCTTGGAATCCAATTCGAACGCATCCAATTCACGCCGGATCTATTGCCATCGGACGTCACGGGCATCCAAGTTCTTGATCGTAACACGAGCAATTTCATTTTGAGAAAGGGGCCGGTGTTCTGCCAACTGCTGCTGGCTGACGAGCTGAATCGCGCTCCGGCAAGAACGCAATCTTCCTTGCTGGAAGCGATGCAAGAACGGCAAGTTACGATTGACGGTACGACTTTACCTTTGCCAGAACCCTTTATGGTCCTTGCAACGCAGAACCCTATCGAGCAAGAAGGAGTTTATCGGCTACCTGAAGCTCAGTTGGATCGATTTTTGTTCCGAATCAAAGTTGGTTACCCCGACCGCAATCATGAAGTTGCGATGTTGGATTTGCATAGCCGTCCAACTCCAAAGCTGACCGCAATTAGTTCTTCGGAAGAGATCATTAGCATTCAGAAACAACTCGATACGGTGTATTGCTCGGACGAGCTTAAGCGGTACATCATTGATGTGGCGCGTGAAAGCCGACAACACTCAGACCTCCTGCTCGGAGCAAGCCCACGTGCAGCGATCAACTTGATGAAAGCCGCGCGCGCTCACGCATTGCTAAAAGGCCGAGAGTTTGTGACTCACGACGACGTGCAAACGATTTGCCGCCCAGTACTTGGGCATCGGCTGATCATGCGTCCAGAGGCAGAGATGGACGGTCGAACTGTTGACGGGGTCATCCAGCAAGTTGTCCAACGAGTCCCAGTTCTGCCGGATAAAAAAGCATGACACGTCGGGCTCAGCTATTTGCCGTCGCCGGGATGATTGGGCTATGCCTCGGACTGATTCGAGGGCAAACGACTCTCAGCTTAATCTCCCTCGCCTCGTTGTTGTGGATTCTATCGGAGTGGCTGCTGTTCTATTGGCATGTGCGTTTTCAGCTTCCTCTTCTCAGTCCATTACGATTTGTGAATGGCGACTCGGAAGCAAACCGGTCTCTTTGGGCAGAGCGCATCGTGGAAGTTCGAGTCCAATTGGCCAGGGAAATACGTTTGTTTGGTGTGACTCTTGAGTTGCAAGATGTGGTTCCCGAGAACTTAGATTTGATTCCGTCGGCAGGGGGAGGCACTCGCTCTGGCCCGTCCAAATCTTGGCTCGTCCGCAATTTCCTGGGCTTCATTAACGCCCCCGATGATAGTGTTCCGAATCAAAAACGACTCGAACTTGGTTTTGCGCAAAGCGAATGGAGATACTCCGCCCGCGTGCGTGCTGCCGGCAACGTCGTTTTTCCTGGTTTCCGCCTAACGCTTCAAAGCACGCACAGTCTCTTTCGAATCGAAAAATTCATTCGGTTTGAACAAGCCTTTCGAGCACTTCCGTCGTTCGTCGATGCGGGTGAATACCGATCTTTGACGAAGAAGTCCAATGTGATTCCGCGGCATGGTGTTCATCGACTTCTGCGTTCCGGCATGGGGTCCGAGTTGCTTGAACTGAGGGAATACGCTCCGGGCGATCCATTCAAGTCGATCGCTTGGAAAGTTTCAGCAAAACGGGACCAATGGATGACCCGACAATACGAATCGGAAGTTCCTGCTCGGGTGCAACTTATTGTTGATGGGTCAAGCACAACTCGCGTGGGGGGCTTCGGATTCCGATTATTGGATCAAATGACGTTCGTGGCTGCCAGCATCGGAAAAATGGCTACGAACGCAGGTGACCCGGTCGGTGGCGTTTTGCTTGACGAACGAGGTTCGCGGCGACTCCCTCCGATGTCGGGTGAAAAGGGGTTTCAAATCCTACTGCGAGCCCTCGGTGATTTTTCGATCAACCCAAGTCCGCCTCCAAGCCCGTTAAACCAGCGCTTGCTGGACGCTGCATGGGGTCTGCTCAGCCAACGGTACCCTGAACTTCTGGACTTCAAGGTAAACCAGTACCCTTTCTCTTTTTTTCCAATCTTACCAAATAGTCGCGCCCGACGCAGACAAAGATACCTCATGGCTGGCGCATTGGGGGAGATCTGCGGTTTGTCGATCCGAGAGCAAGTGGCGATGATCCATGACGATGTCACAATGGCTCGTCGCATTCAAGAGTTGCTTAACCGTTCTGGAATACCTTGGATCGCCCCTGTGATCGCGCTGGCTGAGAGTCGCGATCGCGAACCCATTCGGCGGATGACTCAATTGGCCGAAAGCATTTTGACTGCGGTTGGCCATGCGCGAGACAATGAAGTATTTGTGGTCATGTCCGATCTATTGAATTGTGTGGGCATTTTGGAATTCCTTCTACCCGCCGTCAAATTGGCCGTCGCAAAACATCACCGCGTTTCGTTCGTTTGTCCGACCTCCACCTTTCGACGCCCCTCGCGAAGTGTTGCCGCCAATTTATCGGGAAATTGGTCAACGGATGATCTGTTGTTCGTGGCCGAACAGGCGAGACTACAAATTCAGGCCGAGCAGCTACAACGCGAACTGCATCGATATGGAGCGTCCGTATCCCTCTCCGGTGAGAAGAATGCCATACGCTTGATCATGGCGGAACTCGAAGCGGCAAAAACAGGACGAAGCAAGTTTCAAGGGGCCTCGCGATGAGCACCGCAGCCGATTCCAATGGTCCGCCGACCGACTCGAACTTAACCGACGCAAGCGACTCGCAGTGGAATGCAATTTGGATCATCGGTGGGCTGTTGCAGCTCCTGGCAATCAGTCTTCTTATTGAACTGCTCCTGGGCTTTACGGAAAGCTTGGGCCTCATGCTCAGATTGTCCCTCCTCGCAATCATCATGACCTGTATCGTATTGCGTTTGGGATGGTTGGTACTGGTTGCGATTCAGGTTAGTCTTTTTTTTCAAGAGCCAATGAGGCAACCGCTCGAACACATCCCATCGGGCCTTTTCTTCGTCCTCGCAAGCATGTTTGCCATGGTCGCAGCCATGAAGATACCTCAATCGCATAGATTCGTTACCGACGTTTTCTTGACACTCTTCCGTATTGAAATTGCCCAAGGAAGTTCGACTATTTCTTCCAACTCAAGCGAAACAAAAAACCGCCGTCCACTCGTAAGGCTGAGCCTTGCAATCTGGGCGCTGCACGGAACGCTTATCGTTCTCTTTGCCGTATTCTTGTTAACAAAAGTGCCGGTTGGTCGACAATACGATAGCTGGCTACAGTGGTCACTGCAGAATGGCCAAGCGGTCTGGCCAGGTGCGCTCTTGATGGTTTTGATGATTGCGCTGCTGGTGGTTGTACGCGAAAACGCTTGGCGCCAGTTGGAGTCTTCCCAAGCACGTTTGTATCTGCGTTCGATCCGACTGATCGCAAACTACCGTGACCTATTTGGATTCGAACGGCATCGACTGAGGCAACTACGTAAAAAACAATCCGCCATCTCGGCGAATAACGCGTTTGGCAAAAGTTATTCGAAAGGTTCAAAATGATATTTTTTTGGGCGCGAGAAATCGCGGGTTGGCTTCTAATTCTTGTATCGCTCAACATGCTCCGGATAGGACTCGTGTTTTTGAATAACATTGAGACGCCGCAGATTTTTGAAGCAGGGGTGGTAATGCTTACTGCCCTTGGGGTGATGCGTTGCGGAATTCTTTTGGTGCGAGTGTCAACCGCCGCACGCCTCTGCCGGGAGGAACCGTAGGTCAGTCGCTCCGCCGACGGACGGTCAGCGAAAAAAAACGCACTCGATTCCGTCAATGAATTAACGTATGGAGTCAAAACGAATCCTAATGCGTAAATGAAGTTACGCATTCCAAATCGTGCTCAAAACGTATTGACCACGGTCGAGCGTCGATCTGACATGTTGGTTGAGAGCGTATAATGATGGTAATGCATTGCGCACTTGATCACATAGACAAACAGGACCGAAGGATCACGATTGACCCGCAGCAATCGCAAAATTCGCTTCCGATATTCTTTTCTCAGTGAAGCTTGCGGTATCGACCACATCAATCGGGCAAGCAATCCCAACGCGAGTATTCCAAAGCGAGCTCGTTCTTTCACGCCGATCAACGGGTGTTCGCGCCAATATTTCGTGCGAGCTTGTCCAAAACGAAAGTTCCCTCGTAAAAACAACGACTCGAGCCTTTCGAAGTAACCGGCTGGTTCATACAATTTTTGCATGACGGCCAAGTATCCGTCGCGAAGCGATTCACGAGTGAGCTGGCGCGGAATTACGTTAGTACCAAACTCGGACGTATCGTTTTCGTCAAGTCGCCCCTCGGCTCTCAAGCGAGCGTGGAGTGGCGTCTTCGGAATGGCATGCAACATACCCAGCATCGCATGCAGGATTCGAGCATCGCGCAGGAACTCGAGCTGGGCGTCGAAAATCGTTTCGTCATCGCTATCGAAGCCAACGATCATGCCACACCAAACGTCCATCCCAGCGTTTTGAACGCGATGGATTTTTTCGATCAGCGTACCCGTGTTGCGAACATTCTGAATCTTTTTGGTCTCTCTTAGCGAAGCTTCATTTGGGCTTTCGATTCCGATGAAAACCGTCTGAATATTGCAGTCGACCATCAACTGCATCAACTCGTCGTCGTCCGCCAGATCCAACGACGCTTCGGTGAAAAACGTCAACGGAAAACCCTTCGACTTCTGCCAATTGGCCACCTCTTTGAGAACTGACTTGATTTGAACTTTGTTCCCAATCAGATTGTCATCGACAATAAACGCGATATGCAAATTCCTGGCCAGCAATTGGTCTAATTCAACCAGAATTTGTTGTGAGGATTTGATGCGAGGACGTCGTCCGAAGGTAACAATGATGTCGCAGAATTCACATTGAAACGGGCAGCCTCGCGAAAACTGAATACTACCAAAGAGGTAATGCTGGGTCTTGATCAAATCGTAGCGAGGTGCTGGAACTTTGAGCATGTCCGTCTTGTTAGCTTGTTCGTATCGCTTTTCCCAATTCCCTGCTTGAAAGTCCAAAAGAAACTGAGGCCAAGTCTCCTCGGCTTCGCCGACAAAGATGACCTCTGCCAAATTGCCAAAATACTCTTCGCTAACGCTAACCCAGGGCCCACCGACTACCGCAAAGATGCCTCGCTTTCGCAATTCTTGGAGAATCTCCAGCATGCGGGCGCGCTGAACACTCATGCCGGTCAATCCAACGATGTCGGCTTTTTCTAGTCGAGCATAATCAATCTCTTCGACGTTTTCGTCGACGAGCGTGATCTGGTGTTCAGCCGGTGTCAAGGCAGCCAGCAGCGGTAAGCAAGCAACTGGAAGATTAGCTTTCTTGCCGAGCAAGGGCAAGGCATGTTCGAGCCCCCAATAGCTAACTTCGAAACGTGGGTTGATCAGCACGATGTCAAGCATAGTTCACGTTTCGGTTTGCAAAGGCAGCGACGATCTTGGAAATGAGTTAGTGAGATTCATTGTATAGGAAACGCGAGTTCCGCGTGCTACGATTACAGCAAATCATCGACGTCTCGGAGATACGTCGCTGCGTGCTTCAAATCTCGAAAAAGGTAAAGGATTTTGATTAGTCCAAATGACAAGCCGACGATGCGATGGCGATTCTGGCTTGCAATTCTGCTTTTCCTTTGTGTCGTGACGGCGAACGATATTGGATTGGCTTCATTTTTGGAAACAGGACCTTCAGACCGTTGGGCACCAGTCTTTGTCCTAGGTGTTGGTATATTGCCTTACGTTCGGCGCCGAAGCCGCTTGGCTGATTGGCCTGGGATGTATGCATGCCCTCGGTTTCCGACTGGTTTCAGGCAAGAAGGCAGGCGATGCGGTTGCAAGGCGAGCGGCAGAATGAGTCATACCCTCCCCTC
>JBBRJI010000079.1:0-13291 GCA_038219625.1 Pirellulales bacterium
TCCGATTTCCCAGGCATCGCACGGTTCATCCGCGGCCAAGACGTGAATAGCGCGATGCACGTCCATTTTAACGGCGCAGGCGGAAACATCGCGGCTGGCAAATACAACGACGGTTCGCAACCCAATCGAATGCTGCTAGCCACACGGCTTGCGAACGGCATGCGCGAAGCATTTGAAAAGTCGGCTCGACACCCACTCTCTGCTGCTGACATTGGTTGGAGCAACCAGCCGGTCAGTCTGCCTTTGGCACCCCATTTGAATCAAGCAGATCTCGTTGCGAAACTCAAGTCAGCAAATCCAAAAGGTTATATATCGTTTGCCGACCAACTCGCCTGGTTGGAACGTGTCCAAGCTGGTCATCAAATCGATGTTACGTGTTTGCGAGTCGGCGGCGTTCGTATGCTTCATCTGCCCGGTGAGCTTTTTGTCGAGTACCAGCTAGCAGCCAAGGCCATGCGACCGGATTTGCACGTCATGATGGCGGCCTATGGGGATTACGGTCCAGGCTACATAGGTACAGCTGCCGCTTATCCCGAAGGTGGTTACGAGACCGGCCCAACCGCGTCCAGCGTGGCACCAGAAGTCGAGCTTGTTTTGCTAAGTGCAATGAGGAACGTGCTAAGCAGATGACCTGCACCTAAATCGTTTAACGGTTAGCCGTAGGCGTACGGTAATGATATCGAGTACGCCTTCGGCTGACCGATAAACAAATAATTGAACGGTATTGCGTTTAATCCCAAGTTCATCCTTCATGAGAGAAAATCCATTGAATACGCGTCGACATTTCCTGTCCACCACCACAGCAGCCCTTTCAACTTCACTCGTTTGCCTTCCATGCCTCGCTCGACAAACGCCAGCGAGTACAAAGACAGAGCCTACAAAATCGGACGTTCCAACAGCATGGGTCAACGCCACTCTCTTGCCAGTCGACAAACCACCGATCAAAAGTGGTGCGATCGTCGTCCAAGGAGGCAAGATCATTGCCGTCGGTGAGTCGCAAAGCGTTACCATTCCTGGCGACGCGACCGTAGTCGACGCCAAGGGCAAATGGATTATGCCTGGACTTATTTGCACGCATAGCCATATCGGTGGAATGGGTGCTGCAGACGGAAGCAGTCCCATTCAACCCGGTGTTCGCATTCTGGATTCGATCAATGTTCGCGACTCCGGTTTTCGTCGTGCACTCGCAGGTGGCTTGACGACACTCAATATTATGCCGGGTTCAGGGCATCTCATCAGCGGGCAGACGGTCTACTGCAAATTGCGATACTACGATTCGTCACCGCGAGTTGTAGATGAAATACTGATTCGCGACAAAGACGGTTTGGCCACTGGCGGCCTCAAGATGGCCAACGGAACCAACTCCCAAGGCGAGTCCCCGTTTCCGGGTACCCGTGGCAAGTCCGCTTACTTAGTACGCGAACAATACATCAAAGCTCGCGAGTACCAAGCCAAAATCGTAGCAGCCAAAGAGGACGCGACCAAATTGCCGCCTCGCGACCTTCATATGGAATCGCTCGTTGAGGCGATGCAAGGCAAACGCATTGTCCACCATCATACGCATCGGCACGATGACATCATGACCGTCATTCGCCTCTCGCAAGAGTTCGGTTTTCAAACCGTCCTGCATCACGTAAGTGAGGGCTGGAAAGTAGCGAAAGAAATCGCAGAAGCCAAAATGCCTTGTTCTATCATCGTACTTGACTCGCCCGGCGGAAAGCTCGAGGCCAAAGACATGACGTTCAGTAATGGCAGGGTACTTGATGAAGCAGGCGTCAAGGTCGCATTTCATACCGATGATTGGATTACCGACTCGCGGTTGTTTATGCGTTCTGCTGCAATAGCCGTTCGGGCGGGAATGAACCGCGACAAAGCTATCGCGGGGTTAACTCTCGCAGGCGCTGAAATGCTCGGATTAGGCGATCGTATTGGCTCCCTGACTGTAGGCAAAGATGCCGACTTTGCAATTCTGAACGGCGATCCGCTAAGTGTCTATTCTCGGGTTTTGGAAACGTGGGTCGAAGGCAAAAAAGCCTTTGACCTCAGCAAGCCAGAGGATCAGCTCTATGCCGAAGGTGGCTTGCAGGCGGGTAGCGATCTAGATCCATTCTTATGTTGCTTTGCTCCAGCATGGCAAGGAGGTGCAAAGTGATTTTCCCACGGAGCAAAGTCGCTTTAGCAATTCTTGGCCTTGCATTAAGCTGCAACATTGTGATGGCCGAGCCACCTTTGGTTGTCCAAGCCAAGCGTGTTTTGACCGCTGCCGGTCAGACAATCGAAAACGGAACCGTTGTATGTGTCGATGACAAGATAACAGCAATCGGCAAGACAGGCGAAGTTGCGGTTCCCGACGGTGCAACAATCCTCAAATGCGAAGTCTTAATGCCGGGCTTGGTCGACGTGCGAACTTGTGCGGGACTCTCCGGAATCTTGAATGTCAAACAGGACAGCGATCAACTGGAACACTCCTCACCTCTGCAGCCCGAGTTGCGCGCCATCGACGCTTACAATCCACGCGAAGAATTGGTGGACTACATTCGCAGTTTTGGGGTCACCACCATTCACACGGGCCATGCGCCCGGCGAATTGATGTCAGGCCAAACGCTTATTGCCAAGACAATAGGCAACACAATCGAAGAAGCCCTCATGGTGGATGGACGTGCGATCGCTGCAACCCTGGCAGAGGCATCCTCCAAGTCGGGTAAGGCAAGTCCTGGCACGCGGGGCAAACAGATGGCCATGCTTAGGGCGCTCTTTATCGAAGCCCAAGAGTTTCAAACCAAACAGATTGCAAAAGCGAACCCAAAACCAGCCGATTCGAGCGGCAAAGATAACAAAGAAAAGGAGAAAGAAACGGAACCCATCGCACGTAACCTGCGATTGGAGTCTCTGGTCGCTGTTTTGGCCGGCAAAAAAGCCTTGCTCATTACCGCCGATCGAGCTCAAGACATTGCCTCCGCCATTCGACTGGCCGAGGAATTCAAGATACGAATATGGCTCGACAGCGCTGCCGAATCCCACTTAATGATTCCGCAGATCAAAGCGGCCGGAGTCAGTGTCTTGTTGCATCCGTCAATGGCCAGAGCCAGCGGTGAGAAAGAGAACCAGTCCTTCCAATCGGCTTCCAAGCTTCACGCGGCTGGAATCCCGTTTGCTATCCAAGGTGGCTTCGAAGCGTATGTACCTAAGGTTCGCGTGGTGTTGTTCGAGGCGGCCATCGCGGCGGCTCATGGACTCAACTACGATGCCGCCATCGAATCGATTACGATTTCGCCAGCTCGCATTTTAGGAATACAGGATCGCGTCGGCTCACTCGAGGTGGGAAAAGATGCCGACCTGGCACTCTACGACGGCGATCCACTGGAATATACAACACACTGCGTCGGTGTCGTCATCGACGGAAAAGTGGTCACGTCGTTGGTGCGTTAAGTTTGCCCTTGCTTGGTTTTTGTGGCTTAGCGAGGCCCTCGCTCAGGTCCAATACCGTTCAATTATTTGTTTAACAGTCAGCCGAAGGCGTACTCGATACCATTAACGTACGCCTACGGCTGACCGTTAAACGAAATTTTTGCGAAATTGGGCTTCGTTGAACGTTTGCGATCAGGTTAAACGAGCGAAGGGCCTCGCTCAAATTTAACGAGCGAAGGGCCCGCTCGTCCACAATGTTTGACCGCACCTACTACACAACACAACAATCAACACTAGGCAATAATATGCAACCATGGTATTCGATCGACAACGAAGAGGACGTTCCATCTCCGGCGCTCCTGATTTACCCAGACCGTATTCAAG
This sequence comes from Pirellulales bacterium, assembly GCA_038219625.1. GTDB lineage: Bacteria > Planctomycetota > Planctomycetia > Pirellulales > Pirellulaceae > JBKCUI01. Next base: position 3,793 of record JBBRJI010000079.1, read on the forward strand.
AGAACTTGCGCCGCATGATCAGCTTGGTCGGTGACGTGGCGCGGCTTCGGCCACATGTCAAGACGCACAAGATGCCGCAGATCATTGCCATGAAACGTGCGCTGGGTATCGACAAGTTCAAAGTGGCTACGATCGCCGAGGCAGAAATGACCGCCAACGCCGGCGGCAAAGATATCCTATTCGCCTATCAGCCAGTCGGACCCAACGTCCGTCGATTCGTTGAGTTGATCAAGCGATTTCCCGGTTCGCGCTTTTCCGCGTTGGTGGATAATCCGCAATCACTCTCGCGGATTGCTTCGTATGCAAAGTCTCAAGGTGTCGTCGTCAGTCTTTACGTCGACTTAAACGTCGGGATGAACCGAACCGGTATTGCTCCTGGGCCAGACGCGGCGGGACTGTACCAAACGCTATCTGCCACGGAGGGTGTCTGTGCAGGCGGACTGCATGCGTACGATGGTCATTTGCATGAATCGGATTTAGTCAAGCTAACCGAACAAACGCGTCAAGCGTTTGAGCCCGTTTGGAAATTAGCTGACGCATTGAAACATGAGGGTTTCGACGTTCCCAATATCATCGCGGCGGGAACACCCACTTCGAGTCTATTGGCCAAACACGAAGGGATAGAGGTCGGACTAGGAACGACAGTGCTTTGGGATTCTGGACAACCGGAAACCTCGCCAGACTTGGATTTCCAGAACGCAGCGGTGCTGTTAGCCCGCGTGATCAGCCGTCCGACCGTCAACCGTATCTGCATCGACTTGGGCCATAAAGCGGTCGCTTCGGAAATGGCGCAGCCTAGAGTCCGATGGTTCGGGCTTGAGGATGCTTCTATCGTAATGCATAGCGAAGAACATATGGTTTTAGAAACGACGAAACAGGATGCGTATCCGGTGGGGACCGTGGTGTATGGGATTCCGCGGCACATCTGCCCGACCGTCGCATTGCACAATGAAGTGTGGTGCGTCAATGATCGACTTGCCGGCGAAAAATGGCCTGTGGTGGCTCGCGTTCGAAGCATAACAATTTAAAGCAAGCCGTTTAACCCGAGCCGTAGGGGACGGCTCGGCACGCTGTCGTCGTGGATTGATTATGGCTTTGCGGGCGAAAACGCAGGTTGCTTTTCTGGCGCTGCAGCCGTTGGCGTCGCGTCGGCTTGTAAATCTCCGATGGCATATTGAATGCCGTCGAGCATGTGTTTGAGAATCGCTGGCTTGCTGAAAGTGTCTTCGCGATGCCCGAAGTTGGTGTAGAACACGCGGCCTTCACCGGCTTGACGCAACCAAGAAACAGGGACCTCACGCGGTCCATCTTTAATCAGCTTCGATACTTCATTCTGCTTCATGTCCAAACTTACAAGTACTCGCAATACCTTCGTTCCTTCGTAGGTTTCCGGTTTGTATTGATAAATTTCGTCCGTATGCCAAAATCCTTTTCCGCCAAAGGCTTTATTGAGGACATGCTCCGGGTCATCTAACTTGAATGCCCAATTGCCACCTGCATTCCACGGATGGCCGCCAAATTCGCCACCCACGATCGCGCGACATTCGGGATGCCGGCCAAAATTATCGCTTGCTGCATGAATGCCTGCTAAACCTTTGCCACCCATGATGAAATCCAGAAAAGCGCTTTGCTGTTCAGGTTTAGTGAACTGCATGCCGGTTGTATTGTTCAGCAAGATACAGTCGTACTTTTTTAGGTTTTCGGAGTTGAACACATCGTAGGTGTCCGCCAAATCAGCCGTGAAGGCACCTGTCTTCTTTCCCATCGTTTCGATTGCGAGGTTTGCATAAGGGATCGATCCGTGGATGAAGCCTTCGCACCGGTAGAAAACCAGTACTCGCCTCGCTTTTTTGGGCTTCGCAGCAGCGTCTCCAGGTACAGCTTTCTCGATAGCAGAGATCTGTTCCGCCGACAACGGTTTGAAACTTTGGGCTTTCTTCTTAGTCCAAGGATCGGAAGGATCCTGAGCACATGCAACTTGAAATGTCGCTAGAATCGCGATAAGGCAAAAAACGTTTTTCATGGGTTTTCCGTTCTGGTGGGCAAATTGCGGGGCTTCGTAAGGAAGATCGAGGACACTAGTCTAGCCGATCCTGTGGGTGTTGAGCAAGCAACAAGATTCTAAGACACTTCTCGGCGAACACCACCACGTTTTGCTTTCAATCAATATTTGCCTGCTCAATGAAATGGCGCTCGTACTCGATTTGTCGCAGTTTGCGAAAAATGCGTTGATGCGAGCTTTGTTCCGTTCTGCGAGCTGGCCCTTCGGATCTGGCCCTTCCGATCTGCGAGCTGGCCCTTCAGGTTGGTGGGGAGCTTGTCCCCCACCAACCTTGTTTTGGCGTACTAAGGGCCAGCACTCGAGAACCGACCCGTTCCCTCGGCTTTGCCCGCCTCCGGCGGGCAAAGCCGAGGAGAACGGGAGTTGGGACGCCCAATTGTAGTTCGCCAAAACGCATCTGTCGGGCGCGAGCACCGAACGGATGGGCTAGCGATAATGTTGTTCGGAAAAAAAACGACTCAATACGGCGGAGCCGGGGAACGAGAATTGAGAAATCGACAGCGCTGCGAGAGGCCGCAGTTCAACCCTGCAATTCAACCTTGCAAAGTTTCATGCGACAATCGGCTTCAAAACATTCCCATGGACATCTGTCAATCGAAAATCCCGGCCCGCATATCGATGCGTCAATTGCTCGTGGTTTAAGCCCATCAAATGCAAAATCGTGGCGTGCAGATCGTGAACGCTCGCTGGATTGTCCTGGGCTGCAAATCCAAACTCATCCGTGCTGCCGTACACGGTGCCCCCCTTGATCCCGCCGCCAGCCAAGCACACGGTAAAGCCGTAGTGGTTATGGTCTCGTCCAAGCTTCGACGTGTTGCCGTTCATTTCCACCGTTGGCGTCCGTCCGAATTCGCCGCCCCAAATGACCAGCGTGTCCTCCAGCATGCCCCGCTGCTTGAGATCCGTAAGCAACGCGGCGATCGGCTGATCAATTTCGGCCGCGAGCTTGCGGTGATTCTCTTCGATCTTGTCATGGTTATCCCAGGGCTGCCCTGCACCGTGCCACAGTTGAACCATCCGAACTCCACGTTCGAGCAACCTGCGAGCAATGAGCGTCTGGCGACCGTGCACTCCGCTGCCGTAAAGATCGCGAATGCGTTGTGGCTCAAGGTCGATATCAAAGGCATCCGTGGCTGCGGTCTGCATTCGGTATGCCAATTCAAACGACTCAATTCTCGAATCGAGCCGGGGATCTACGCGCACGCTCCGATGACGCTCGTTGAGTCGTTGCAAAAGAGTCAATTGCTGACGTTGCATTTCCTGGCTCGCGTGCGGGCTGCGAATGTTCTCGAGCAGGCGTTCTACGGACGACTGCTTGGAATCCACGTACGTCCCCTGGAGGGAACCGGGAAGGAAAGCGGATTGCCAGTTTTCAGCCCCTTTGATCGGCAGACCTCCAGGACACATCGACACGAAGCCAGGCAAATTTTCGTTCTCGTTTCCAAGGCCGTAGCTGAGCCATGATCCAAGACTAGGTCTGGCTTGGATGGAATCACCGCAATTCATAAGCATAAGCGAGGGTTCGTGATTGGGCACTTGAGCATACATCGAGCGGACGACCGCGATGTCATCGATATGTGCCGCCGTTTTTCCAAACAACTCACTAACTTCGATCCCGCTCTGCCCATAGCGTTGAAACCGGAACGGCGAAGGAAAAGCGTTACCCGTCTTGCGTTCCGTAATAAGTGTATTAGGTACGAGCTTGCCTGCATATTTAAGTAAAGCTGGCTTCGGGTCGAAAGTGTCAACATGCGACGGACCGCCGTTGAGAAAGAAATGAATGACCCGTTTTGCCTTGGGTGCGAAATGCGGTCCGAGCGTCACACCGGCATGGACCGTTTGTTCACCAGCGAGCAAGCCCGCAAGGCCAAGCATACCGAATCCGACGCCCGAACGACGAAGCATGTCACGACGAGAAAAACCAAATGGCTCAAGCATAATGTTCATCAATCCACAAACATGAATTCATTGGCCAGCATCAGCACTTGGGCCAACTGTTGCCAACAATCCAATTGGCTTTTGCTTTCGCTGGAAAAATCTTTACTTGCATCATAAACTGAGTTCGCTTTGTCGCCACCGGCACCTGTTGTGCCGATCTGAGTAATCCTAGGCGACCATAAAAACTGATCGCTGTTCAAGCCATCCCGAATGTCGACAATGAAATCGAGCGTATCCCCTTTTTTAACCTGGATCGAGTCGATATCGATTGGCTCCGTCGAATGATGCAAGGTAGCTGAACGCAATAGACCGCTTACGTTATGACTAACAAAAGCGCGAATACCATCGCCTCCCTCCGGCTCGTGAGTGATCTTGGAGGTAATTGAGAAATTACCATCCATCGTTGACGTCCATCGACGCACGATAGCATGCTTGCGGTCGTTACCCGGATGACCGCCTGCCGCATCTAGTTTCAACCAGCCAAGCTTCGAATCCGGGTAGTTACCCCCGCCTTGCCAAGCCGTTCCATCAAAGTGGGGCAGAGGAGTAAACGCCGAGATACGTCCTGTCGTTGGATCAAACTCGCCATAGCCATAGCTCCAATGGCTTGGAGTTGGTTTCGAAATCGTTGATTCGTTTTCGGACTGCACAAAGTCCATGGCAAGCTGCAGCTCATCGCTCGTCGGTTTTCTTTGGAAGATTTCGATATACAAACGCTCAATACGTGCTGTCGGATCGCGTTCACCTAAGTTGTTCGTCAAATGCGTGGCTCGCTCTGCAACAAACGGATGGTTCATTGCGAACAACGCCTGTTGCGGGACGGAGGTTTCCGATCGTTGCGGGATAGAAAGGTCAGGGTTTGCGAAGTCAAACATTCGCAATACGGGCGACACTTTCTCTCGATCGATGTTTGCGTAGAGTGTGCGGCGTTTATTCTTGCTGTCGAACAATGCTTGGGACTTGCCACCGACTCGGAGGTCCAATTCACCCGCAACAGCGAGCCATGCGTCGCGAGCTTGTTCGAAGCTGAGTCGGCGCGCTGTGATTCGAGCGAGTAGCCGATTGGCTGGATCCAATGATTGCGATTTGGAATCATATCCTTGTTGATAGGTGCTAGAAAGCATGATGGCGCGATGCAGCGACTTGATGCTCCAACCCGTTTGGATAAAACGAGTCACCAACCAATCGAGCAACTCTGGGTGGGTTGGCAACTCTGCGCGATATCCGAAGTCGCTCGGCGTGTCCACCAACCCGTGGCCGAAGTGGTGCATCCAAACACGATTGACCATGACTCGAGCGGTTAAAGGATTGGTTGGACTTGCGATCGCATTGGCAAGTTCAAGCCGACCGCTACCCTGTTCAAAGGGTGTGCGTTCATCTCCGCCCAGGGCCGATAAGTAGTGCCGTGAAACTTCGGTCCCCTTGGTTAATGGATTCCCGCGAAGGAATACTCGCGGAGTCGAAGGGATCGGTCGATCGACAAGGATCGTTGCATAGGTGGGGGAGCCTGCGCTATCCATCAACCAACGATCGACTTCTCCTTGCAATTTCCAAAGCTCACCGATGACATCGGTAGGGAAATACACTTCGATATTCGTGATATGCTCGTCCGGCACGTGACATGGAGACTCGATTCCATATAGGACGTGGCGTAGCGCTTCCGCGTTCGCATCGGGAAGACCTTTTGCATCAGGTTGGGTCGCAACAAATTCGCGCCAATGGATTTCGACTTCCGCCAACTTATGACCGTATTCCGAAGCAACTTGGTGCGATTGTTCACGTAGCCCCGTTGAGTCCATAGCTCCGCTGTTATCGACGAGGCCATGCCACTTTTCGAAGATTGGATTTGCAGATTGTTTGTCCTTAGCCAAAAACGCTTGCCATTTTCGGACCACGAATGGGTTAAGGTCACCTGGTTCGACAACTTGGTTGAATACCTCGTCTGGGTATTTTTCGAGCTCGAGTTGAGCGAGTAGGTATTGATCGATTTTGGAGCGCACACGGCTAGACTGCTCTTCACAGCGTTTATTAATGGTCTCTCGGAGTTTCGTTTGTCGCTTTCCGAGTTCTTCCACAAAGGAGGGGTCTTGCGACTGACCGCAACTGACAAGCTGTTCCGCGCTGCTTTGAAAAACTCCGTACAGCGAGTAATAGTCTCGCGTCGGAATCGGATCGTATTTATGATCGTGGCATCGAGCGCAGGCAACCGAAAGTCCCAGCATCCCGCGAGACACGACATCGATGCGATCATCAATAACGTCGTGCGTCACTCCTAGGAATCGACGCCCCAATGTCAGAAACCCCATAGCGGCGAGGTCCGACGATCCAGCCGGCACGATCTTATCCGCTGCGATTTGCAAACGCACAAAGCTATCGTAGGCCAGATCTTCGTTGAAGGCACGGACGATCCAATCGCGATACGCAGAAGCGTGCACCCAACGATTTTCTTCGCGCGCGTAAACGTATCCCTTGGTATCGGAGTAGCGAGCCACGTCAAGCCAATGCCTCGCCCACTGTTCACCGTATTGCGGGGACGCAAGCAATCGCTCGACCAAACGCGAATAACCGTCCGGCGAATCGTCTTCAACAAACGAGCCGACCTCGGCTGAGGTCGGAAGCAAGCCGGTCAAGTCCATGGTAGCGCGGCGTATGAGCGTTCTTTTATCGGCCATCGGACTTGGCTCAAGTCCTCTCATTTGTTGCTTTTGCAAAATGAAGCAATCAATGGGCTGCTGGCTCCAAGTATTATCCTTTAACTGGGGTGGCTGAACGATCGCGACTCCTTGCAAGGACCAAAGAGGGGCTTTTTCCGATTTAGCCGTCGCGGCCACACCGTTGCGTGGATCGGGAGCTCCCATTTTTACCCACGCTTCTAAGTCCGCGATCTCGCGATCACCGAGTTTTTGCTTCGGCGGCATTTGCAATTCGGAGTTTGCATAACGTACTGCTTCGATCAGTCGACTTGCCTCGGGGTTGCCCGGCTGGATGACAGAACCATGCTCGCTGCCCGCTTGCCATGCCGCGCGAGAATCGAGCCGCAGCCCACCCTCTTGTTTCTTCTCACCATGACATTCTTGGCATCGATCGACAAGAATCGGTCGAATTCGAGCTTCGAAAAAAGCTTCGCCATCGTCCGCGATCAACCTTCTGTTGTTTGCCAGAACGCACAACACGACGAAAATAGTGGTAGGGTAGGACAACGGAGAGAACATAATCCAACGGGTTATTCGGTTCGCGAATCCCAAAGAGATGCTAGTTTAGAGCGATAGTTTTGAAATCAATTCGCTCCGGAAGGTGGATATTATATTAGCTCATTCAGCGATGGACGGAACGTTTTGTTGATAGTTTTCAAAAATCTAGAATCCTGAGGCCACTTCGCGGCGACCGAATCTCGATTCATTTCATTCTGACAGAATGCCGCCATGTGGTTCGGGACAGGGGTACAGCGACCTTAATGCGACTTATTCCATCTGTTTGTTGATGAGGAATTTGTGGGATGACAAGCAACTTCATCGCCAGTTTCAGCTGGTTGACCGGGAGAGCGGGAAGGTTTTAGATGATTCGATTGAGATTCACACGGTAGAGTTAGCCAAGTACAGTACGAATCGAGCAGCATTGCGAGGGGCAAGTGTTCTAGAGCAATGGGCATACTGGATCGAGATAGGCGAGCAACGTGGTATCGAGATAGGCGAGCAGCACGGTATCGAGATAGGTGAGCAGCGCGGTAAGCTGAAAGGAAGTGTTCAGATCTTTGAGGAATTACTTGGAGCATCGGAATCGTCTGACGACTTCCTAAGTAGTAAGATGACCATTTGAAATCGCCGGTCAGCCACAGTGACCGAAGGCGAATCGTCCCCTCCGGCGAAATGAGTACCTGCCCAGCAACCTCCTAGGACATTCTGAAGAAAGGTGTTCGAGTTCAGTGAACTCCATTGGGGTCAGAGGGAGCATCGTTGGGGTCAAACCCTGTTTTCGGTTTTCGATGTGATTGAAATCGCCGGTCAGCCACGATGGCCGAAGACTATTGGTCTCTTCCGGCGAACTGAGTACCTGTGTTGTGATGTTGGTAATTCGAACGGCTCGATGCGAGGATGTTGCGAGATTGGATGAGCATGCCTTCGCGCTGAGCAGGCGGCGATAGAGTGGCTTCCAACTCAGGGACAAAATCCATCGCCGCCGCATGCATCGCACCGTTGCGAACGTTGCCCGCTGCAAGACGCATTCTTGGTTGCTGGTCTGTAAGTAAAGTACAGAACTGAAAACGGCGGTCATGGATGCCGCCGATAGTAAGGCTTGGACAGCAAGGATGCTGGTCTGATCGCCATCGGCACGAAAGCGGGGAGGGAAGTTCGCAGTTTGAATTTAGAAGTTTGAAAGAACAGCTTAGCGTGCTTCCATCTCAGCGCTCCAGCGAGGCCGAGGGTGATCAGACCGAGCGAGTGATTAGCGAGCGAGTCCCAGCCAGCGGAGGCGAAGCACGAGCGCCGGGAATGAGCGAGCCGCTGAAGTGCGAAGGGTGAATTCGAAGTTTAAAATGAATGCACGCTCGCAACGGTTCCAGTTCAGCCACTTCGCAGCGGCGATTCCCCGCCGCGTGTCCGTAGGGCCGGATGACCCTGCAAAGGAAAACCCCTCCAACTCTGACCCGAAATAGCTCGCGCGCGTTCTTTCTCTTTAAGACAGCTTCTTAAGGTGCCTGATTCCAGACACCGTTCTTGGCCCTTCTGGCCGTCTTCCATGCTCACGGCACCTAAAAGAAAAAACTTCTTGGGAATGTTGCCTGCAGCGTAGCGGTGCGAACTCTTGCCGTCGTACAATGTACATCTATGGTTGCACTTGCCCCGAACACTTCCGAAACAAGCTCTTGGGATGTCCTCGATGGATTCCCAAAGCTGCACTCGCGCGCACGCGATTTAAAAACACGTATCTGCACCGAAGCACCCCACTCTAAATCGTTAAGCCGCGTCGAGATATGGCTAATGATTTACGAAAGTTGTGATGGATTGGAGTCTTTCACCAGAGACCCTATAGAGTATTACGACGGTCCTAACCTATTCAGTTTTCTCAGCGCGAGCCCTTTGAGTTGGTTTGATCCTAGCGGTTTATGTGCGGAGCCTCCTGAAACGGCGGTTACGATAAAAACCAAGTCCAAGATCGAAGTGAGATACAAAGATTTTGAAAAGACGCTGGAAGAGATGCGCAAGGTAAAAGGAGGGCATGCGCTCGGCGCAACAGGATTTACGATGGATGTCAACACGACCTTTGCGACCGGCGAGCAACCTTGCAAGATGTGCTGCAAGGGCGGCGGTAACGGTGTTCTGTTCTATATTAGTTCGATTGACATCAATCTTCACTTCAACATTGTTACTGTTATCGCAAAGGCTCATCCGGCGTTCCGGGGAGGTCTGTTTGGTTGGTCCGATCTTCGGTATTATAGCGGAATCGAGTGAACCCATGGTTTTGGGTTATTCGCGTCCCGTTTTACCGAAGGATGCCAAG
>JBBRJI010000080.1:0-13286 GCA_038219625.1 Pirellulales bacterium
AAGCATCCGGTTCCGTACTCGCATGGCTACGCAACGAGCGACGTCCGCTACAACACTGCCCACGACTATGTCGTGAAATGCAAGTACGCTAGCGGCGTGACGCTGAATGTTACTAGTGGCGGCAACAAGGAAGCCGACGCCGACACGCCACGTTCCGTTGGCAACGGTATTCTATTTGAAGGAGATAAGGGGCGCATCTTTGTTAGCCGCGGCAAAATCTCCGGCAAACCGATCGAAGAGAATTGGGACAAGGATGCTTACTCCGACGAAGACGTCACGCGACTCTACAAAGGTAAGCCGCATGAAGGGCATAAGAACAATTTCTTCCGATGCATTCGCGAGGGAGGGCTTCCACTGAGCGACGTCTTCACTCACGTTCAAGCCATGGGGACTTGCCATCTTTCCGCGATCGCTGCTCGACTTAACCGAGTGATCAAGTGGGATCCGAAGGCCGAGAAGATTGTCGGCGACGAGGAAGCAGCCAAGTTCTTCGCACGCGAACAACGCAAGGGCTATGAAATCAATCGCGTTTAGCGATTGAATGAGCTGTAGACGAGCGAGGCCCTTCGCTCGTTTGGGATTTGCAAGCCACGAAATACGATGAAGGCCTCGCCAGGTTTCTGAATACCTGAGCGAGGGCCTCGCTCAGCCACAAGAGATAATACTTAAAAGAATAGAAATCAATCCTTGTTTGGTTTCCACTCGTCTAAGAACGCAAGTATCCTGTCAAGGTTGTATCCATTTCCCTCTTCCAGTGGTGTGGTATCTTGCGAGTGAAGAAGTTTGCCATCCGCATCGAGAACCAATAAATGTGGATCGATCAATTAGTGTCGTAGCGAAACTTGCCAAGAGTTTCGGCGCCCGCTCATTCCGAAAGTCTTGGCGACTTCCGCTACGGGAAAATCGGACATTTATTGATCGAACGGTTTTAAGAGGTTTGAGTAGGGGATTGCGTTTGGGTATGAAAAAACACTGGCCGTTCGTCGGCGGAGCGACGAACCTACGATTTCAATCCCAACTGCGGGAGCTTGGCGTATTCTTCGGTCAGTACACCATTGCTCGAGGCCCCTAACCAATCCTCGATAAGCGTTGCATAGACTCGTCGAAAATCGGTCTGGAATTTTAAGTCACCATCATCCAGTTGGCTCAGGCTAGGTTGATCGCCAACGATCGTGTTATCAAACTTCGGACCGGATAGGAAGGCCGGGGCTGCGGCGCCGTGATCTGTTCCTTGGCTGGCGTTTTCTGCAACGCGACGACCGAACTCGCTAAATGTCATGACTAGTACTCGGTCACCTAAGCCTGCGGTATTCAACCGCTTATGAAACGCATGTAACGCTTCGGACCATTGACGCAACAGTCCGGCGTGTGCCAAGAGCTGATTGGCGTGTGTATCGAATCCATCTAACGTCACGTAATAGACTCTCGTTTTCAAACGGGCCAAGAGCAATCGTGAAATCACCTTGAGCTTTTCGCCTAGTTGTGAATTTGGAAAGTCACCGGAACTGTCTGGAGAAGCAAGCGCCTTTTCCAGTCGTTCGCTGGCTTGCATCGCGGCGGATGTACTTGCCGACACGAAGTCGAGTAAGTTTCCGTCTGACTCCAGAGGCGCTTTTCGCTTGGTGGTGCTTTGGGCATCGGAGGATTCCATGCTCGAGTCTGTCTTACCCTTCCATCGAAGCTGCTCGATGGACGCAAGCGACGGAGTTTGGACTCCGCGAGCCACGAGGGCCATAGGCAGTTGCTCGCTTCCGAGATGCAATCCTAGCGAGTCGGTGGAGTCGGTACTCGTTTGCTGGTTCAATTGGAGAAAGGTTCGGCCCAGCCAACCGTCTGCGCTTCGCGATTCTTTGCGTTGACACGAATGCCAAATATCCATCGACTCAAAGTGGGAGCGGTTGGGATTCGGATAGCCAACACCCTGTAGGACACAAAAATTCTTGTCTTCGATCAAGCTGGCAATACCTCGCATGGATGGATGCAAACCCGCCTCCGAGTTGAACCTGATAACGTCTTCTTTTGGAATGGCTAGTTTCGGTCGAGCTTTGTAGTAGAGTTCATTCGTGTAGGGGATGATCGTATTGAGTCCGTCGTTGCCGCCCGAAAGCTGAATAACTACCAGCACTCGATCCTGGCTTGTAGGCTGTTGGGTGAGTGAGGCCGCAAGCGACTGCATCCAACCGCCAGGTGCGGTGGCCCCGATGGCTAACGCAGACGCAGCTTGGAGACTTGCGGTAGTGAATTTACGGCGATTGAGGTGGTGGTTCATGATATGTTGGGAATGAAGCGGTTGAAATCAGGGCAACGGTCAAGGACCGTCCGTCGACGGAGCGACGGACCTACGATAGACGGACCTACGATAAATGAATTCTAGGTAAGCTCGCCAAGTAAATCATCGTTTGGTTTGCCCAGCGATCGGGTTTGGATGTATCGAGCGACTTCGAAAGGCGTTCGCGTTCGGTGTCGTTAATGTCTTCCACAAAGAAGAGTTGGGCAAACCAAGCGGCCAATTGGCTCGGATCTTTCGCGTTTTTGCGTTCCGCAAACGCGAGTAGTGGTACACCGTCGAAACGAGTGTTCTCGTGGTTGATCAGTTCGTAGATGAGGTTCGCGCGACCGACCAGCGTCGACGAATTAATCCACGCCCGACCGCCTTCCCAGCCCTTGACGTTGGGCGGATAGAGAACTGCTTGTCCGATCGTTCGCAAGCGTTCCGACAGAAAACCGACATTCGTCGTGCACTTCATCGTTCGCATCCATCCGATGGCCAGTTCGATCGGCGAACGGACTTTGCGACCTATACTCCAGCCGCTGAGCATCAATCGACTCCCCAATAGCATCTCAACAACGCTGGCTATCGAATAGTTCGTCTGGGTGAATCGTTCGGCGAGCGGCAAAAGGAATGCGTCGGACGGATTGGCATCTTCGGAAACAAAGAATCGAAATAGCTTTCGGACGATAAAGCGTGGCATGTACGGACTGGCAAGAACACAATCTATTGCTGATTCTCCAGACTCGATGCCGGATTTCCCAAGCAGCGTTTTCATGGAATCATCGTGTTGGTAGGGGTTAAATCGAAACTGCTTTCTGCGAATCTCCCAACCGGTAAAGCACTTGGCCAACTGCTGGACGTCGGCTTCGGAGTAGTTCCCTTCGCCCAAGCAAAACAGCTCCATCAATTCGCGAGCAAAATTCTCGTTCGCGTGTGCTTTCCTATTCGAAACGCTGTCCAAATAAATGAGCATGGCAGGATCCTTGGCAATACCCTGCGCCAAGTTTCGGAAATTGCCCAGAGAGTTGGCACGCAGAAGGGTATTCTGCGTATGCATGAGTTCAGCGTCCTGAACTTTTTCAGCCCCGGTTGCAAAATGCCCGTGCCAAAAGAGAGTCATCTTTTCGATTAGCGGTTTGGGAGTATTCAACATGCGATGAATCCACCAGGAGGCCAATTGCTTTGCATCGAAAGTGGCAAGAACACTTTTGGCTAGCTCGGCCGAGTCCTTCTCAAACGCGATCAACTCGGTGGAGTCACTGGTGTCATCGCGGACCATCTTTGCGACGGCCTCGTCGGGTCGTATGGACAAGGTGGGGCGAAGCTCTTCTTGAGTCGCGGAAAACCCTGCCCGTCGATGCAGTAGCGATGCACGGCGGTTATCCCAGGGCTCCTCGTTTGATGGCTCCCAGGCTTGCCATGCGACAGCCGGATCCATGTCTTCAAGACGCATCGTTGGAAGAATCGATTTTGAGTTCATGGTTATCGGCATTGGAATCTACTGTTTCTTGTTTTGAACTTCAAAATGAGTACGCAGTTGCGTGAGAGCGGCATCGACAAGCATTTCTCCGCTTCCCTCGGCACAGCGGGCAGAGACCACTTCGTAGTTGCCTTGAGCGTATGCCTGACGTGTTGGCACGTAACCGATCGAACCGTTGGCTAGTTCGTTAATCGTGGTGGATGCGAATGGAGAACCATCTTTGATTGAGAGTCCTAGCTGAACAAAGATTTCGCCAGGCATCGCGACCCAGGCCAATTCCGTGCCTAACGAAATGACCTGCACCTCCGCGTCGATACTTTCGCCCTTTCGTGCCTCAACATCGAGAATGCGAAAGGCTTCGACCATTTCCATGAACGGGGGTTGCTTTTCGTTATTCGCACGCTCAGAAACCGAATTGGCCCATTCGATACGTTCCGCTGAATGTTTGGCCAACGGCAGTTTCACGATTGCCTTGGTCGCGTGCAAACGATTGGCGGAGGTCGCAGTTAAGCTGTTCCAACTGCGGAGCACTGCTCCGGCAAGGCGTGTGCCAATACGTGCAGCTTCCGTGTGCCCTTTTTGACTGAAGGCATGCCTGACGTCGATATGGTTGACATCACCGCAGCAGCCAGTCGCATATTGCAAATGGCAATTCTCGCCGAAGACTTTTTTAAGCGACTGTTCTAAAGCGAACGGCATATCGGCGCTCCATTGAGTTCCGCCGACCGTGTCTAGGTGGATGGAGAAATTGCTGAGCAGTCCGCAGAGTTCGCGTTCTTTGTTGTAGAAGGCAACCATAGGCAGTTTATCATCGGTCGGGCCTGCTTCGCGAACAATCCGAGGGTTGAGTTTGCCTGGATTCCAGCCGACGGTTCCGTCGGTCAAAAAGAATCGTCGGTTGAACGCAAGTTGCTGTTCTTCCCCAATGGCATACCGAACGGTCATCGGGTGTTTTGCAGCTACGGCTTTGGACACGCTTTCCGCAATCTTGCTTGGCAACTCCAGCATGAACTGTTTCGTTTCGGGTGCTTCGTTACCGAATCGGTTGTAGCGGGACGAGTTGGGGTCGAACAATACCGGACCTGTATGGGAGTGCGTTGCGCTAATCATGATGCGGTCAGGCGGTAACTTCGACTGGGCTGTTATCAGTGTGCGGGTTTCGTCCACGAGCCACTTGGTTGTGGCGACCAAGTCGAGCGAAATGATGGCGATGGAGTTTTGGCCATCGTCCATGACTGTGGCTTTGGCCCAGAGCGGATCGTGGGTTTCGGTGGATAAGCGTTTCCCGTAGTAGCCCGCCATGGGCGTTGGTCGAACTGGCGTGATCTCGATTTGCCCAAAGCCAACTTGCAAGAGAGGGGTTTCTGTCGTCTGTTTGGACTGAGCCCACGTGGGAGTAGTCAGCATAAGCCACAAACTAAGGGAAACAAACCGAAACGACCTGGGTTGAGTTGGGTTTGTCATAGCGTATCTCGTTTGGTTTAGGATTTTGGAACGCCTGGCTTCATCTGCTTGTTTTCATCGGCTATATTTATAGTCTGTTTTTGGGGAAACAGGAAATGTGACTCGTCTAACCCGGTTTAAGCCCGAGCAGCAACCGAGAAATGCCCCATCACCAAGGGGCGGTGAAATGCCCCCGAGTTTTACTCGAGTTTTACTCGGGGGATATTTACCATGCCTCTAGAAATAGATGGTCATAACCCCTAGCGTGAAGCCAGGGGCATGCAGATAAGCACCGCATCGCACCCTGGATTGCGAAAAACCAAGAAAATCGATATCTTCGCGGCCTGCAAAACAATTGCGAATCGCCTAGTTTAAACCGATTTTCACACAATTCTCAGATCTTAGAGTCGAATCGATGAACGCACCCACTCACACGCTTCGCCAATTGGCCGTCAACACCATCCGAACCTTGAGTATGGATGCTGTGCAGGCCGCAAACAGCGGCCATCCTGGGACTCCGATGGCCCTGGCTCCTGTAACGTTTCAATTGTGGACCGAGACGCTTCGTTACGATCCGATGAATCCAGAATGGGCAAATCGTGACCGCTTTGTGTTGTCGTGTGGGCATGCCTCGATGTTGCTCTATTCGATGATCCATTTGGCAGGCATTCGTGGTGTCGATGCGCACGGCAAAGTAACCAGCGACGAATCGATCACCATCGAAAACATCAAGAACTTTCGCCAATTGAATAGTCCCTGTGCTGGCCATCCTGAACTGGGCTATGCAGCCGGTATTGAGACAACGACGGGCCCGCTTGGGCAAGGCGTCGGCAATTCCGTGGGAATGGCGATTGCCAGCAAGCATTTGGGCGCTAAGTACAACAAGCCCGGCTTCGATCTGTTTGATCACAACGTGTATGCTCTGTGTAGCGACGGCGATTTAATGGAGGGGATCTCGTCCGAAGCTGCCTCGATGGCCGGACACTTGAAGCTCTCCAATCTTTGTTGGATCTACGACGACAACGGAATTACGATCGAGGGACATACCGATCTTGCATTCTCGGAAAACATCAGTCAGAAATTCCAAGGCCTCGGTTGGAATACGATACTGGTTGAAGATGCCAACGACTTAGTCGCTCTTCAAAAAGCCTTTGATGCCTTTAAGGCGACGACCGACAAGCCCACTCTGATCATTGTCCGATCGGTTATCGGTTTTGGTTCTCCGAACAAAGCCAATAGCCACAATGCACACGGTGCACCCTTGGGCGACGAAGAGATCAAGCTGACGAAAAAGGCCTACGGTTGGCCAGAGAACGAAAAGTTCGACGTGCCCGATACGGTGCGAAAGTACTTTGCCGACACGATGGGGGAACGGGGCAAGAAGGCTCAAGCGGATTGGACGACGCTCTTTGCGGACTACCAAACAAAATTTCCGAAGGAAGGGGCCGAAGTAGCGTGCATTATCCATCGCCAACTACCCTCTGGCTGGGATAGCGGCCTCAAACCGTTCGCCGCTGACGCAAAGGGCTTGGCAACTCGCGTTAGCAGCGGGAAAGTGCTCAACATGTTGGCACCGCATCTGCCAAGCTTGATCGGCGGTTCCGCGGACTTGGCACCGTCGACCATGACGTTGCTTGATGGTCAAGGAGACTTTGAATCGACTAGTTACGGCAATCGCAACATGCACTTCGGCATCCGTGAGCATGGAATGGCTGCGGCGCTCAGCGGCATGAGTCTGTCTGGATTGCGAGCCTATGGTGCGACATTCTTTGTCTTCACCGACTACATGCGACCATCGATGCGATTGGCGAGCATCATGCATCAGCCGGTTCTTTATGTTTTGACGCACGACTCGATCGGCTTGGGCGAAGACGGCCCGACGCACCAACCTGTGGAACATTTGGCAGCCTGCCGAGCGATTCCGGGTTTGTATGTATTCCGACCTGGCGATGCAAACGAAGTCCTGCACTGCTACCGAGCTGCCATGTTGCTAAAGAATCATCCGTCGGCGATGGTTCTTTCGCGACAGAACGTTCCGACCATGGACCGCGCCAAATTGGGTGACGCTGCAGGCGCAGAAAAGGGTGGCTACGTGCTGAGCGACTGTGCTGGCCAACCTCAAGCCATCATTATGGGAACTGGCACCGAAATTCCGATCTGCATGAAGGCCCAAGAGCTCTTGGCTGCCGAGGGGATCATGACCCGTGTCGTAAGCTTGCCATGTTTTGAATTGTTTGACGATCAATCGCCCGAGTATCGTGCGAGCGTATTGCCAAAAGAAGTGACGCTGCGTGTGGCTTGCGAAGCGGGAATACGGCAAGGCTGGGACAAGTACATTGGAGCGGACGGGCAGTTTGTCGGCATGAGCACTTTTGGTGCTTCGGCGCCATTCGATCAACTGTACAAGCATTTTAAGATCACGGCGGAGCAAATCGCTTTGCAAGTCAAGAGTTTGAAAAGTTGATTTGAGTTCGTTCATGTGGCCATTATCGTAGCATTTTGTTTTGCGATTCGTGGATTTGCCCACTGGGTAACAAAGAGCTCCTTGTTTTGACAATATAGTTCGACACTCCGACGCAGATTTTATTATTGTCGCCTTTCGCTTTGCGAAAGTGCGCCTCGTACGGGTTAACCATTTCGGCTTGTCGGCAGAGAGGCTAAAAGCTTCGCGGTGCTTTCCAGGGCCTCGCTCGGGATCGCGTGTTGACCGTTAAACTCAGCGAGTTGGCCGATGCATCCCGCGTCGCGGAGCAGTTTTTGTAGCCAACGACCGGTTGAAATCGGAAGGATTGGATCTTCCCGGCCGTGGCTTTGGACCAACGGTACGGTCAGGGGTTTGGTTAGGAAGGCTTTGCGCCATAGCGATTCGCAAATGAGCGCTCCGGAATACACCAATAGTCCGACGACCGGTTCGACCGTGCCTCGCATCGCAGTATCGACAGCCAACATGGCTCCTTGGGAGAATCCGCCCAACACGATTGGGAGGTTGGGCCATTCCTGTTGCGTGCGGCATTGCTCGATACACTCGCAAAGTTTCGTGCGGGCATTATCGATTCCGTCCGGGACGGCATCGCGCATCTTGTCGAAGGAGTTGGTGGCTGACATCTGCATAAGTTGGGCCATGTTGAGTCGCCACCAAGCTCGTGCGCCGTACATACCTTCGTCTTCAAGGTCGATGGGGGCTTCCGGAAAGAGGAAGGCAGGTTTAGGCGTATGGTCCGGGAGAAAGTCGAGGATTTCCTCGAATAGCCCCACGAGATCGGAGCCAGGAGCGCCATAGCCGTGGCACAACACAACTAAGCAAGAAGGCTCGGTCTTTGCTGGCCGGACCAAAATGGTGGCCATGGTTCCGAGTGACGGTCGAGCTAAGGACCAGGCTTCAGGGTCGAATCGCATAGTATTCTTGCGTAGAAGCCGAAATGAGGGGGCTTCTTAACGAGTTGCGTGACGAGAAAAGACCCGCCGCGTTATCGGAGTTCTTTCAGCGACATCCACGATAGATAGCCGAGTATCGCAGAGCATAGCATGAACGTGAGATCCATTAACAGGCTTGGAAAACGAAAAAGCGCGCCCATCCCCGCCAAACTCATGATGAAGTCGAGTAGAAAAAGTAGCAATACTAAGCCAGCGACTACAAGACCGCCTAAACACAACAATCTGGGCATCAAGTTCCTCGGTGCTCTTCAGGGATGCTCCCAGTGTCTGGGTGGCTGCTGTAATGGGAAATCGTGCTGTAAAAATAACGCATGTTGACGCCGGATTGGTTCCAGCTCTCGGAAAGGCTCGGATTATTATCCGAAAACGGTTGCCAAAACAACTCAGCATGCCGAGGGCTAGTATAGTTGAACTTTTTCGACTGTCATGGGGCAAGTTCCCGACGTTGTGTTTTTATCCAAAAAGCCACCCGCTGAGGCCAGCATGACAGGATTTGTTGACAAAAACGCTCCAAAATCCCAAGCGAGGCAAACTCTTCGCGAGCTGATGCCCGTTTCGAGAAGGTATGCCTATTTCGACCACGCCGCCGTCGGCCCTATTCCGCGACCTACCGCTCAAGCCATTCAAAAATGGACCGACCAATCGCTTTTTCAGGGCGATGTCTGCTGGCCAGAGTGGTCCGCGGGAGCGGCGAGATTGAGGATTTCAGCCGCGGAATTGCTCGATTGTCAGGCGAGTGAAATCGCCCTGATTCCCAATACAACCTTCGGAATCAACATGATTGCACAAGGGTACCGATGGGGTGGCGCGCCACGTACCGAAAGCGTCGTTGTGCTGAGCAACGAGTTTTCGAGCAATCTTCTACCTTGGCTGGCTCTTGAACGCAGAGGAATCGAGGTGCGAACCGTTCGCGTCGATGAGTCTGGGGTTGTTTCCTTGGATGCCATCTGCGACGCGATCGACGGAACAACTCGATTAGTTGCGGTTAGTTGGGTCGGGTACTTCAGTGGCTTTCGGATCGATCTGGCCAAGCTTTGCGAAAGGGTGCATCACGCAGGAGCACAACTTTTCGTCGATGCCATACAAGGATTGGGGGTCTTTTCGCTCAACACGCGAGAAATTCCGATCGACTACTTGGCCGCCGATGGCCACAAGTGGATGCTGGGGCCGGAGGGAGCTGGTTTGCTGTTCATTCGCCAAAAGAATCTGGAGCGGCTGGAGCCATTGATGCAGGGATGGGGATCTTTGCAGATGGCTGGCCAATTCCAAACGTCCAACATGGTTCTCAAGAACGATGCCTCACGCTACGAAGGGGGCTCGGCTAACCATGTCGGACAGCTTGGGCTAGCCGAGAGTCTTAAGGTGCTACTGGATCACGGCTGCAATTTAGCCGACAACCCCATTGCCTATGCGGTGTTAGAAAATGCCGCCAACATCGAAGAGGGGCTCAAGTCCATAGGAGCAAACGTTTTTCGCGCAAAGAGCTCAGTCCAATCGGAAAACGAACTGAGTGGAATCGTGACGTTTGAGGTAGCAGGTGTGGATCCGAGTGAACTTCGCCGTTATTTGCTCCAAGAAGAAATCGTGGTCAGCGTGAGGCACGGACGCTTGCGAGTGGCAACTCATGCTTACAATGACCGAGAGGACATTCAGCGTTTGATAACCGCTATAAATCAATACAACACAAAAAACAGGACTTCCCGGTCATGAGCACAGACTCAACTTACAACCCCTACACTCCTGTATCTACTCCGGACCAGTCGAGGCCTGGAGGAAAACTGCCGCTCCAGGGTTTCGTGAAGGTCGTATGTATTTTCTTTATCGTGCTTGGTGCCCTCGGTCTGCTTCAGACGCTTCAGTCGGTAGTCGGAATAGCCATGGTCTTGTCCGCCGACGAAAAGCAATTTAACCCGATGAACATTTTTCCTGGGGCTATGGTGGTAACAATCTTGATTGGACTGGTCAATTTCGCGGTGTCGGTTTGCGAAATTACGGGTGGGGTTATGGGACTCCAACAAAAACGGCTTGGTGCAAACCTGATACGATTCGTTTCGGGGTTCATGTTGATTTTCAAAGTTGCGGAAACAGCCTACGGCTGCGTGGTAGGGTATCTGTCGATTGGTCCGATCAAAGAACAAACGATAAAACAGATGCCAGCGCAGCCGGCCAACGCACCCGATATGGGAATGTTCATTGAGATTGGGATGTATGTGGGACTCGGTATTGCCGTTTTGTTTGGTCTGGTCATGTTCTTTTTTTACCTCTTTTCTTTTTTGACCTTTAGCAAACAAGCAACGTTATCCCAATTTTCCTAAGGTGATGCGAACCATGCCAGCAGAACTCAGCCCCAATAAAGCCGTTTACACTGGTTCGTTTGATCCAGTGACGCTTGGTCATTTGGACATTATCGAACGAAGCGCCAGGCTCTATTCGTCGCTCGTAGTGGGCGTAGGGGTCAATTCGGCAAAGCAGTCACTGTTTTCGACCGACGAACGCATTGAATTACTTCAGCGAGTGACTCGTCATTTGCCCCACGTTACGGTCGAGAGATTCGACGGGTTGGCTGTCGACTTTGTGCGAAACCAGAAAGCCAGAGTGATGGTGCGAGGCGTTAGGCCGCTCACCGACATTGCAGCGGAGTTCACCATGATGATGGCCAATCGCCAATTGGATACCGAAATCGAAACGGTTTTCTTGATGGCGGATGAGGTTTACGCACATGTTTCGAGCACATTAATCAAACAAATCGCCAGTCTTGGCCATGGCCGTTCGCTAGATCGGTTTGTCCCCAGCGAAATTATTCCAGCATTGATGGAAAAAGTGCGTGCCACTCAAGTAACCCGTTGGACCGAATAGATAGGAATTGACGAAATGATACTTGGCGAACCTCAAACGAGCCAATACGACTGGCGTTTTCAGATCTTTGGATTTCCGGTTCGCGTATCTTGGCTTTTTTGGGCGGTCAGTGCAGCCCTTGGGTATAGCTGGGCAATGTCGCTCCAACGGATGTACGGAGCGCAAAACATCCAAGTCAATTTGGGCGTCGTGCTAGCGATTTGGGTTGCCGTCTCCTTCGTTTCCATACTAGTGCACGAGCTAGGTCATGCGTTAGCGTTTCGTTATTTTGGCATCCGCTGCGACATTGTGCTTTACCATATGGGCGGTCTTGCAATTCCAGGCGCTGGAATGCTCTGGGGGCGAAATGGGCGGAGAAGACAGCTAAGCCAACTAGATCAGATCATTATTTCAGCCGCTGGTCCCGCGTTCCAATTGCTGTTAGCAGCTTTTGTGGGTGTTGTGGCCATAATGTGCGGCGTCTACGTGTCTGAATTCAACTGGTTGGCGGAATATTTGCATTTGGAAGTAAGCCAACCGCGGAACCCACTTGTCTACGCGATGATTCTATTTTTGGTGACATCAAGTATCTGGTGGGCGCTCATCAATCTTCTACCGATTTTTCCGCTCGATGGTGGTCAGATCGCTCAACACCTGTTCGGGATTTTTCGGCGCAACAGCGGGTTGATGGAGGCGCATTCGCTAAGCGCGGTCGTCGGCAGCTTGGTCGCATATTGGTGCATCACACGGGGCATGACTTTCAACGCTTTGTTCCTTGCATCGATGGTGATGAACAACATTCAGGCCATCCAAGCCGGTGATGGACGTCGAAATTGGTGATTACGCAAAAAAAAATTCAACTATTTTTTTGTTCTTGCGCAGACCCTTTTTCGTCGCATCAACATCGATTGCGCAGTCCTCTTCACGGTCGTTTTTTTGCGCCGATGAATCCGGTTTTTTTCGCGAGGACATAACGTTCAGCGATCATCGAATATGGGTTGATGGCAGACGAGTTGTCGATGTCGCAAGTGGATTGAAACGACGGACATCAAGGAAGGCCTCGCAACCCGCATCAATGCGTGATGGCAATAAAATTGTTGGTTTTTTTGCGTTCACCACCGATTGCTCGAGGCTGATGCGCGCGGCAGTTTGCGCGCAGGATTGACGGTGAAGAGCGATGCAACGCGTCCGTCCAACGATAATGTTGCGAGCACAAATACGTCGCCAATCGACATGCATCAATGACACATTGACGATCGAAAAAAATCGCATTGATCGTTCGACACGAGCCTTGCAAGATCGCGCACATTCGACATGCGGTTGTGGAAAATCGGTTTCATTTATGTGGAAAAATTGTCGAAAAGATGTTGCATTAACTTTCGACTTTTATACAAATAGTCGAAGTGGATGTTGTTCCTTTGAAGATATTGGTTGTTTGGGTACTCGATTCGTCGAGAACACGGCACGACGTCACCAACCAAACAGTTTCGACAAAGGGTTTTTAAGTACCGGTTGCTAGACATAGATCGTTCATCTACTGCTTCTGATGTTCGATCGGTGCGGCGACTAATAATTTCGCTTTTCGGAGGATGTATCCGTGGCCAAGAAAAAAGCTGGGGCAACGAAGAAGAAGGTAGCTAAGAAAGCTGCTAAGAAGACTGCAGCACCTAAGAAGGCTGCAACCAAGAAGAAAGTAGCTAAGAAGAAGGCTGCTAAGAAGACTTCCACAAAGTCTCCTTCGTAATTCCGTTGCTCCGCTAGAGCATTCGGCTTCTTGTCGATAATCTGCTCGAAGCAACAAAACCAAGACCGCCGAGTGGT